>DATNBZ010000216.1:0-28108 GCA_035607285.1 Blastocatellia bacterium
CGAACGCGATCGATGCCCACGCACTCGGCGGTAACGTTCACCTCACCTTGTTCGGTGAACTTGATTGCATTTGAAAGCAGATTGATCAAGATCTGCTGGAGCTTCGTCCGATCGGTGCGCATCGCCGGCAAGCCGTCGTCCACGTGATAGCTGAGCTTGATCGGACGCGTTTCCTTCAGCGACTCGACCACCGCAAGCGCGCGCTCGATCAAGTCCGCCGGATCGGCCGGTTCCGAGTAGACGTCCATTCGCCCGGCTTCGATCTTCGACAGATCCAGAACGTTGTTGATCAGTTCCAGCAGATCGCGCGCGTTGCGCGATACGCGCTCGAGGCTGCGTCGATGACGATCGTTCAATTGAAGCGAACGATCGTCCAGCATCAGCGATGTGAACCCGATAATGGCGTTCATCGGCGTTCGAAGCTCGTGCGACATGTTGGCAAGGAATCGCGCCTTGGTTTGTCCCTCGAGCGCGAGCCGCCGGTTCTGCTCGGCAAGCACGCGGTTGCGCTGCTCGAGTTCCGCGCGCGCCGTCTCGCTGGCTTCGGCGCGGCTGCGGAGTTTTAGCGCGGTGTCTTCCAATCGCGCCGACACTGATTCGAACTCCGCGACCGATTGCCGAAGCTGCGCGTTTGCCTGGGTCACATCTGCGTGTCCCCGTTCAAGGATTCCAGTTCGAGCGGTCAGGCGCGCGACCTCACCCTCGAGTTGAGTCCGAGTCTGGACGAGCAGCGCATTCTCCTGCTCGAGCTGGACCATCCGGCCTCCGACAAGAGCGCGCGACTCTTCGAGCTGTTGGTTTAACGCGGCGTGCTGTTGCTGCAGTTCGGTTACGCGGCTTTCGGCGCGCGACTGCGCCTGTGAGAGTTCCGCGTTCAAGACGAGCAGCCTGGCGTTGTCTTCGCTGATTCGCGTGCCGCCGCCCTGAAGCCGTTTGATCTCCTCATTCAGGCGCTCGATCTCGGAGACGAGCTGCTCGTTCTCGCCGGAAGTCCGGTTGCTCTCGATACGCAATTGCTCGAGCTCGGCGATCAAAGCGCCGACTCGTTCTTCAAGAGTCAGGTTTGCCTTTTCAAGCCGCGACCGCCGGTCTTCCGCCATTCGCAGCGAATGCTCGAGATCTCGCGTGCTATCTGTTACCGAGGCGTTCTCGCCGCGCAGCATAACATTGGTTACTTCCAGCGCCGAGTTGCGTTCCTGAAGCGCTGTCAGGTGCGTCCTCACCTGCTCGACTTGCTGAATTCGCTCTGCCATCTCGGCGCGCAGCTTGTCGCGCTCTTTTTCAAGCTCGGCGGTCGCTGCTTCAAGCGCAGAGAAGTTAGTCCTGAGTTGCGCGTTCTCTTCTTCCAGCCGGCTACGCGAGGATTCAATCTCCTCCACCGTTGTTTGCCGGCGCAATTGTTGCGTCAGGGTCTCCGATCGCGCGCTGATCTCGCGATTATTTTCTTCAAGGTGTGAAATGATTTTGAGAAGTGATTCCCGCTCGACCTGGAGCTGTGCGGATTGTCTTGTGAGCTGCGCTACTGCGTCTTCGAGCTCGTTCTCGCGCGGCGTTTGTGAAGGCGGAGTCGTGCCGGTCGGCGCTAGGTCCTCCTCCAATCGGGCGCGCAGGGCTGAGTTACGCGAGCCAAGCTCCGCGACGCGGATCGCGGCAACCGCCGCCGGCGCCAACTCTTCAATAGTGCGCAGATCATCGCCGCTGAATCGTCTTCGATTGAATACGCCGATCAGCCCGACCGTGCCCGAAGCGCCTCGCAGCGGATACAGCGCGTAAGAGTCGGAGCTTTGAAGCGATGCGTCGCGCTGCACGCCGAACAACTTATCGCCCGCGCCGTTCGACTCGCTGAAGTCCGCGGTTCCTCCGCGAGTGATCAAAGGCGCGGTGAAGACCGAAAGCGGGATGCGCGGATACTCGTTTTGCTCCGTGGCTCCGCTGGCTGCAACCAGGTGCATGCACATCTGCCGGTTCGTGCAGGTGTAGGCGAGCGGGCAGCTTTCGCAAATATCGCCGCGCTTGACGACCCAAATCTTGCAGGTGGGCGCGCCCACGTCGGCGGCAAGCTGATCGGCAATCAAGCCAAGCGCGCTCTCGAGACTCGCGCCGCGTCCGATCTCGCCGAGAATATGGCTTATTCCACTTTCACTGGCTGTTGGCATTTGAACAATATCTTCTGAACAACTTGACGAGAATCTGCGGTCGCGGCGTTGAGGAGGCAACAACGTAGCGCAACGCACTCAGTTCAGCGTGATTCTAGTCTGCCAGCATGCACACGTCAATTAGTCCGTTCCGTTCCGTGAGTTGCTGGATACGCGTAATCGACCGGCGTAAGCATCGCCAGCTACGGCTGAGAAATGTGCTAAAATAGCAACCGGGATTTTGACGACCATGAATAGTCAATATGTCGGAAAGCACGATGGCGGCTACTGGGTTGCGGGAACGCGAGTTTCCCTCGATTCGATTGTCTATGACTTCCTCGACGGGATGTCACCTGACACCATAGCCGAGAACCTCCCAGTGCTCACTCTTGAAGAAGTTTACGGCGCTATCGCTTTCTATCTCGCGAATCGAGCGGAAGTCGACGCGTATCTCAGAGAGGCAGACGCACAGTTTGAATCCTTCCAGAACAGAATGCGAACTGAATATCCTCGCTTAAATAAGAAGATCGAAGAGCTTCAGCAGCAAACCCAGACTGTCAAATCATGACAATTCGGTTTCAGGCCGACTGATCTTAGGCGAGCAATCGTGCTCGGCGTTCGGCGACGGGAACCGGCAATTGACTTCCGTGATGCGCACGAAGCTGGGTTGCGTGGGCTGACTGATGAACACGTTCTCGAACTGGCTGCTCGAGACAAGCGAGTTCTTGTGTCGCATGACCAGAAGACAATGCCTCAACATTTCGCTCGCTTCGTCGCTTCAAACACAAGTCCCGGCCTCTTGATAATCCCTCAGAGGATGCCGATCAGTTTGGCAATCGAAGGGATACTTCTGATCTGGACTGCCACAACTGCAGATGAGTGGCTAAATCAAGTGTCATTCATTCCGCGTTAGCATGACAATCGAACGACCAGCGCTGCGCTATTGCCGCTCATCCGGGCGCGTGTATAATCGACTCAGACTCGGGTTCAATGATGGTTGGAAAAACCATACTCCACTACCGCATATCCAAGGAAATTGGAAAGGGCGGGATGGGTGTGGTCTACAAGGCCGAGGACACAAAGCTCCATCGCACGGTCGCCATCAAGGCGCTGTCCGCCGATCTGGTCGGCGATGAGAAAGCCCGCACCCGGTTCCTGCGCGAGGCCCGCGCCGCCTCCGCCATCGATCATCCGAACATCTGCACCGTCTATGAAGTCAATGAAGTCGACGATGTGCTGTTCTTCGTTATGCAGTACATCGACGGCAAGACGCTCAAGAAATTCGTGGGAGGCCGCGCGCTTCCGCTCGATCAGGCGCTCGAGTTCTCGCTGGAGATTGTCGACGCGCTTGCCGAAGCGCACCGCCGCAATGTCATTCATCGCGACATCAAGTCTTCTAACATCATGCTCAATGAGCGAAACCAACTGAAGGTCCTCGACTTCGGTTTGGCAAAGCTCATCAAGCCCTCGAGCAGCGCGGAGTCTGAACATACCGCCGAGTTGACGGCGCTCGGCTCACCGTTTGGTACTGCCAGCTACATGTCGCCCGAGCAGGCGAGAGGCGAGCCCGCCGACGCGCGATCGGACATTTTCTCGCTGGGAATCGTGATGTACGAGATGATCACCGGACGACTGCCCTTCAAAGGCAAGACATCGGTGGATGTCATGCACTCGGTGATGCACGATGAGCCCACGCCGCTCGGCGAAAGCGCTCCGCCCAGGCTTCAGCAGATCGTCTCGAAGGCGCTGGCGAAGAATCCCACCGCGCGTTACCAGTCAAGCGAGGTGCTGCTCGAAGACCTGCGCGCGCTGGTACGCAGCCACTATGCGCAAAGCGGAGTCGTGCCCGCTGACAAGGCGGCCTCGTTGCGCGCTTCAAGACAGCCGCAGAAACCCGGCGGCCTTTTGGGCCGAATTTCGAGCTGGGCTTCGCGAACGTTCGCCGGCCCGCAACCAAAAGATGAATCGAGCGCGGGATCGTCGGGTACGCCTGATGTGACTCCGTCGATGTGGCAGTCGAGCGACAAGAAGACGATCGCCATTCTTCCGTTCAAGAACCTGTCGGGCGCGGCCGAGAATGACTTCTACGGATTCAGCCTCGCCGACAGCGTGATCACCGAACTGGCGCAGCTTCACGATCTGGTCGTGCGGCCGTCGTCCTATGTGGCTCAGTATCAAAACAAAGACGTCGACCCGCGAGCGATCGGTATTCAACTGGCGGTGGACGCGGTGCTGATCGGCGGTTACTTGAAAGCCGGGGACCGCTTCAGGCTTACCCCGCAATTGGTCGACACCAAGTCCGGCGAGATCTTGTGGACCGAAAAACTCGATGTCGAATCGAAAGACATCATCACCGTTCAGGACACCATCTCGCGGCAGATAGTCGACGGGCTTCGAGTAAAGACCAGCACTAAGGAGCAGGAACGGCTGGTCAAGTCCCCAACCGAAAGCCCGGAGGCTTACGAGTGTTATCTCAAAGCGCGGACTTGTCTTTACAAGTTCATCACACAGACTCTCGAAGTCGCGGACCTCGAATCCGCAATCGCCATGTTCAGCAAGGCGGTCGAGCTTGATCCGAATTTCGCATTGGCTCACAGCGGGCTCGGTGTGTGTGAGGCAAACTACGTACTTAAGGGCATGGGCGGTCTGGAGCACTATGCGAAAGCGAAACAGTCTTTTGATCGCGCGATTGAGCTGGACAGTAATCTCATCGAGCCTCGCGTTCGAATGATCCACATAGACCTGGTCGAAGGGCGTTCGGAAGAAGCGCGCCAGCAGATTCGCCGTCTTGTGCGCCGCGCGCCTAACGAGCCCTCCGTGCATTCGGTAGCGGCTTATGTGTATCGCGTGTCGGGCCAGTACGACCGGGCGCTTCAGTCGTGGGATCGGCTGCTGAAGATATCTCCGACCGACATGGTTTATGCGACTTCCAACCGCGCGCGAATTTACATCTATCAACTGGACTGGGACAGGGCGGCTGGTGAGCTGGCGATGGGACTTGCGTTCGAGCCTCATCACCCGCTGTTGAGGGCTTATGTTGCGGTGGTTGATTACTATCGAGGCCAGATCGAGAAAGCGACGATGGAACTGGAAGACGTCCTGGCCAAGAACCCCGAGCTTCATTCACAGAAACTATTTCTTGCTTACTGCTACTTTGCGCGCGGCGAAAACGAGCGGGCGCTGGCGTTAGTCGACGATCGAGTTCTGGAAACAGCGCGCGCGGACCAGGACATCGCTTACAGGCTGGCTACGGTGTACTCCTTAGCCAATAAAGTTGATGAAGCGATCGAGTGGCTGGAGCGCTCGATTTCGATGGGTAACGAGAATTACCCGTGGGTAGCAGGGAACCCGAACTGGGAAGGGCTTCGCGACGAACCGAGGTTTAAGAAGATTCTGGAAGACCTCAAGGCGCGATGGGAGAAGCTTTCAGAGGGTGGGGATTAGGTCGGCGACGGTGTGGATTTCAAGGTTTTTGCTCGCTCAATTAAGTCATGCAGCGAGTTTTCAACTACAGTAAGCATTTCTCCAACAAAGGCTTCCGAGAACATCACGTACCCGTAGTCAGTAGACAACCCGCTTAACACGCCGCTCCCAGGATTGTTTTATTCCAGGAGTTTGGATTTACGGGGCCTTCTCGTCCATTCCCATGTGCAATAGCGTTTCGCAATAGTAAGAGCAGTTCTACGTGTTCCCGCGCTGGTGCGTCAGTGATAAGGGGAAGCCCGAGCACTCGCTCGAAGTACTTATTCATTCGATCGAAGTCGCTATTGCCCTTGATATCTCGCAAGCCTATGCGATGACCACCTTGCTTCTGCAAGTAGTCGGCTATTTCGTTTGTCCCGGACTCGTAAATTGCCCAAAGCGCGACGAGGATTGGTGAGCGGAAAAACCGAGGTAATACATCCTCAGCAAATCTATGTGCGAACATACTTAGCGTGGGTCCAATTCGTGTTATATTTGAGCAAGCTGATAGCAGGGAGGTGCCAATACTTGACGAGACAAATGCCAGACAAATCGAAACAAGGCAACGGAGCAAAGCCTCCGCGCGGGCGCAAGCCCGCCGCCCCTAAGCTTCCAGAGAAGACCAAGAAGCTTACTTTGAAGGCATTTCGGCTGGCCTACGAAGCACACCATCCCAAAAGCTCTTAATGGCGCTCTACACATTTGATACCTCGGTCATCATCGCCTACAGAGTTACGGAATTGCCGCAGAACTTTCTTCTTTCGGGTGTTGTCATCGCAGAATTGACGGCGGGTGCGCGTGATGACTCCAACCGCAAAGTCTTTGAAGCAATGCGCCGGGACTATGACAAACTCGATGCGCTCATCGTCCCGACTCCCGATGATTGGTTAACAGCAAGCCGAATTCTCTTCTGGCTCTCGAAGGGCCGAAAGAAGAAAGCTGGAGGCAAGACGCCACCGCTGCTTCCTGGCGCGAGCCAGCGAATGTTTCTTGATGCGTTGATCGCCGTCAGCGCGGGGCGTATTGGCGCTACAGTGGTCACGCAAGATTGGGACGATTTCAAGGCGATTCAGTACTACTGCGATGTTAAGTTGAAGCGCGGCGCGGACTTCTTCATGCAGTGAACTCTCCAAGCGGTTTCAGCCGGTGTTCTTGCAGCCACAGGGCCGAGACAACCAGGTCCCAGCCACCCAGTGCATCAGCCCGCAGGAAGACTCCAAAAAAAGTAAATCGTCCTTCTTCGAAGCAATCTCGCGCATCGCCTTGCGCAGCTTGTTGGTTGAGATCATAAGAACCCCCAGCAGCTTAGTCACCGCTGCAATCATATCCTTTGCCTGCTGCTCCGTAAACTTGCCGGATGTCTGATAGCGCTTTTCGGAGGATACTGTTAACACTCGACGCCGCTATGGCGTTTTCAGGATTGGGCAAGCAGGTTGAAGGGTCGACACGCAATAAATTACACCGACGCACATACAGGGAGGAAGCAAGAGTATGCACACCAAACGTACGTCCCTTTTCGCGCTGGCTCTGATGCTCACCACGGCCGTCGCCGCGCGAGCAGATAAGACAGACGACTATATCAAAGCCGAGATGCAGAAGGCGCATATTCCCGGCGTTTCAATCGCCGTGATTAAGGACGGCAAGATCATAAAGGCAGAAGGCTACGGCGTTGCGAATGTCGAGCTCAACGTTCCTGCGAAGCCCGAGACCGTGTACAAAATCGGCTCCGTAAGCAAGCAGTTTATCGCTTCGGGAATCATGCTTCTGATCGGCGAGGGTCGCGTTAGCCTCGACGACAAGATCAGCAAGTTTCTCGAGGGAACGCCTGATACATGGAAAGAGATTACCGTTCGACATTTGCTCACGCACACATCAGGCATCGTTCGCGAAGCCCCGGGGTTTGACCCTCTCAAGGTGCAGAATGATGCGGACGTTATCAAGACTGCCTATTCCTTGCCGCTCCGCTTCGCGCCCGGCGAGAAATGGGAGTACTGCAATGTTGGATACTTCACACTGGCCGAGATAATTCGCAAGGTTACGGGAAAGGCCTGGGGCGACTATCTAAAAGAGCGGTTGTTCTCGCCGCTGGAAATGAACGCCACGCGCACCACCACGATGACTGACATTGTTCAAAACCGGGCAAATGGATATCTGTGGAGAAACGGTCAGCTACAAAACTCTGAGATCTATTTCGCTCTCCGTCCAAGCGGGGCGTTTCTCTCTACGGTTCTTGATTTGGCGAAATGGGATGCCGCGTTGTACACAGACAGGATTCTGAAGCAATCGGTCCGGGACCAAATGTGGACGCCTGTGAAGCTCAACAACGGCAAGACCAATCCCTACGGCTTTGGCTGGGAGCTGGAGTCTGTAAGCGGTCACAAGCGTGTGCATCACGGCGGTTCGCTTCCGGGGTTTCGTTCAACGATCTCGCGATACATCGATGACAAGTTGACCGTAGTCGTCTTAGCCAACAGCGACAACGCCGATACGGGTTCCCTTTCACTCGGGATTGCAGCGATGTACATACCCGGATTGATTCCCGAGCGCATCTCTGCAAAGGTCGATCCAAAAGTGCTTGATGCGTACGTTGGGCAGTATCAGCCGAATCCGGTAACCGTCTTAACGATCACGCGCGAGGGCGACAAGCTATTGGCGCAACAGGGATCGGCAGAGAAACGAGAGTTGGTGCCGGAGAATGAATCAAACTTTTTCATGCTTGAGAATCGTCTTCTAACCTATTGTTTTGTCAGAGACGAAAAAGGACAAGTCACCCATCTGGCAGTTAAGAGGGAAGGACAAGAGGTTGCTCGAGCAAAGAAGATTAAGTGAGCTCGGCATGCCACTAACGGGACCTTGAACTCTCACCATTTTCGTAAACGACTCGTGAGATATCCGCGATCAGCTTGTGAGCGCGCTTCTCATCTTCAAGCCCGCGAGTCAGCACCACTAACACATAAGGTTTTCTATTCGGCGGGTAAACGATCGCAGCGTCGTGGTTGATCTTTGTTATCGAGCCTGTCTTGTGTGAGACTCTCACGTCCTTGGGCACGCCGGCGGGGATGCCCTCGTTGAATTTCTGATCGAGCATGATCTTGATCATCTCGTCGGAAGCCTTTTCAGAGACCGCGCGGCGCTCGGCTATGCGGCGAAGGATGATCATCAAATCGCGAGCCGTAGTCGTGTTGTTCAAGCCCTTCTCGAAAGCCTTGCCGTCTTCGACTCCGCGCAGCACACGGATGTTGTTGGCGCCGATCGAGTGCATTAGATCCATTACTCGTTCGGGCGTCACTCGTTCGATCAACATGTTCGTAGCGAAGTTGCTGCTGACGGTGATCATCAGCCGCATAAGCTCGCGAATCGTTTCTGTCTGACCGGTCCGCCCGTAAAGCGACGCTTCGGAATCGCTGTCGGCGGTTAGCGAATAGTGACTGCCGTCGACGATGCTCTTGAAGTCATTATTGATCGCGAGGCGAGCATCGAGTGAGAGCTTGCCTACCTCAACCTGGCGGAAGATCTCCATCATCACCGGCACCTTCATCGTGCTCGCCGCGTGGAAGTTTGTGTCGGGATTGATCAATAATTCGCGGCCTGTGCCGGGATCGTAATAGGCTACGCCGACTGTTTCTGCGCCGCTCGCTCGAATCAGTTCTTCAATCTTCTTTTGAAGATCGTTGGGCGAAGCTGCAGAAGATGCGTTTGAAAATGAGAATAAAGCGATCGCACTGATTCCGATGAGCAGGCGAATCAGAACACGCGATCCCAGCGGGTTGTTCAAGAAACGATGTTTGCCACTAAGGCGCGAAGGCCCTAAGGAGCACCAGGAATGCGAAGTCCGAATGACCTGGTGCGGCTTTGTGGCTTCGAGGCTTTGTGGCGCGCTCACTCGCATTCTCATGAACTCTTCAGCGCGCGGGCCATCAACCCGAGCCCGGCAGCAAACAGCGTGAGCATAACTATGACGTTGAACAGGGTCGTGTGCTGAAAGTAGATCTGAAGATTTGCGAGAATGCCTACGAAGATGATAACCGCGCCGCCGCCGGCCAGCACCCAGCCCGCGATCGAGCGGCCGTCGAAGAATAAGAGACCCAGCCCGATCACTAACGGGAGAAGCGTCAGCCCGAAAGTGTTCGTCCCCCACCAGCTCCAGTAACCGCTGGTGACCTGCACTTGATTCATTATCAGGTAGCCGCCGGCAATGGCGAGCGCCAATCCGAAGACGAACAGGCCAAGCCCGCCCGGAGTGCCACCCGGGCCTTTGAATTTGTGTGCGCTGCTTTGTTGTTGTGAATCTTTCTCGGCGGTCACGGTGCGAAGGGTATCAATCGGGAGTTATGCTCGTCAATTGATCCAAAGATGACCCAAGGCGTTCTCGCGCGGCTCACGCATCACGGATCACGGGTAGTGGGGTATTAGCGGGTTGCCGGCAAGCAGTCCTCTGCGTCCCCGGCGTCCTCCGCGGTTTTTCCTGCTCAGTGGCTCGGGATCAACCGGAGAGGACGCAGAGGAGAAACGCGAATGTGCGAACAACACATCCGTGATCCGTAATGCGTGATCACGAATCACGTTTCACTCACGGGTGACGCAAGCTGAGGTCGCCCGATACCGAAGACATCTTCAATCGGCGTGAACCTTCGCCCAGCTTTCCACGCGCCGATGTGTGATTGCCGTAACGTTCAGTTTTGACCTCGATCCCGAAATCGGTCTTGATCGACCCGCTGAAGCTCGAGAGATCGACGTCGGCGTCGAGGCTCGAGGGCAGCATCACCGATACGTCTCCGCTTACGGTCGAGAACTTCATATCATCTGCGCCCTGGAGCTGGTTGATTTCGACTTTGACATCGCCGCTGACCGAGGACGCACTGACGGAACCGGATACGTTAATGACGTGAGCGTCACCGCTGACCGTCGAGGCGTGCAGCCGCCCGGTCACTCCCGTTACCTTGACATCGCCGCTCACGGACGCAATGTGATCGAAGTCATAGTTTATCGAACGCGGAACCTGGACTTCGAAGAGGATGCTCGCGTCGCAGTTGCAGTGCTTGGGATAGCGGACTCCGATATCGACGACGTTTCCGCCGCTGCGGTCCTCGACATCGACCTGGTCGCGATCCTTGCCGTTCTTGGTGGCTTTCACCATTACTGCGTCGCCGTCGTAAGCGGTCACGATCACATCGCCTGAAATGTTGCCGACTCGAATTTGTCCGCCCGCCCCGATACGGTAACTCTTTTGAAAGTCCTGCGCCGCCGCGGTAGTGGCCATCGCAAAACCCAAGACGGCCGCAAGCATTGTTGCCTGGAATATTGTTCGTTTCATCTGATTCAACTCCTCCGGATCTGTTTTGTTGTGTTGCGCCAGTGAGTGACTGGCGGAATCGAAAGGTTGCAGACTTTGTTTCCTTGTGATCTTTTGCGTCTTTGCGGGAAAAGAATTCTCAGCGCAAAGACGCAAAGGACCGCAAAGCACGCAAACTCAGCGGCAGTTGACGCGCACCGAGCGTGATAACACAATACTTCTTCAGACCTGTTCGGAGATGCTTGAATGCTCAGAATGGTGACCGTGGCTTTCGTGTTGAGCGCGTTTGCAGCTTGCGGCGGCGCTCCGGCCCCCACTCGATCCAACCTTCAGGCGTTCTCGGTTATCTCCGAGCAAGCTGACCCCGCTGCCGGCACTTTGACTTTGTTCATTCGCGTTTCGGGCCCGGCGACTCAAGCCAACGTCAAACCCATCGTCGAGTCCGTCATCGCAAGCAAGAAAGGCGAATATGCCCACGTCCTCGTCAAGTCCTATGTCGAAGGGATGACCGCGAGCGATCCGCCGTTCGCGATTTCCCGGCTTGAAGACGGCGCGATCACACATCGATTCAATTCATTGAATGAGACTCAGAAAATACCCACTCACTAAACAATCAAGGAGAGACGATGGGATTCATATCCGACCCCGACAAAGAAGCGATCCGGAATCATTTTGCCGACAGCCTGACCGGCGATGTCGAAATAGTCATGTTCACCGAGCATGAGTCACCGATCATCATCCCCGGAAAGCAGCCTTGTGAGACGTGCAAGCCAACCCAGGAGATTCTCGAAGAAGTCTCATCGCTCTCCGACAAGCTGACGCTGACGGTGCGCGAACTCTCGGCGGCAAAAGAGCAGGCGTTTGCGCTGGGCATCAATCGGGTCCCGGCTTTTGTATTTGAAGGCGCTGCGCGCGGGCGCGTGCGCTTCTTCGGGATACCTTCGGGCTACGAGTTCTCGGCGTTGATTGCAGATCTCGTCGACGTCTCGAACGGCTCGACCGATCTTTCGGAGGCGACGCGAGAGTATCTGTCCGCGCTAACCGAGGACGTAAACATCAAAGTGTTTACGACACCCAACTGACCGTACTGCCCGGCTGCGGCCAGGTTGGCCCACCAAATGGCGGTCGAAAGCGAGCACGTGACGGCGGACGTAATCGAAGCAATGGAATTTCCCGATCTTTCCCAACGCTACGGCGTGCGTGGCGTCCCGAAGATCGTCATCAACGAGACGACGGAGTTCGTAGGCGCCTTACCCGAGGCACAGTATCTGGCTCACGTTCGCGAGGCGGTCGAATCAAATGGCAAGAGTAGTCAGTAGTCAGTAGTCAGTGGTCAGTGGTCAGTGATCAGTGGTCAGTGATCAGTGATCAGTGATCAGTGATCAGTGATCAGTGATCAGTGGTCAGTGATCAGTGATCAGTGGTCAGTGGTCGGTCCGTAGTCAGTGGTCCGTAGTCAGTAGTGACCACCGAATATTAACTGATCACTGACCACTGACCACTGACCACTGACCACTGACCACTGACCACTGACCACTGACCACTGACTACGGACTACGGACTACGGACTCCTCCGGTTGAAGTCTAAAGCGCCATCAACTATCTTTCTGGCCTCCTCAAAACTGAAAGGAACCACAATGCACTTCGAATACTCTGACAAAGTAAAAGACCTTCAGAAGAGACTCCTCGCATTCATGGACGAATACGTTTATCCAAACGAGAAAGTCTTCCAACAGCAAATCGAAGCCGGCGATCGTTGGGAGCCGACTGCCATCATCGAAGAACTGAAGCCGAAGGCGCGCACCGCCGGGCTGTGGAATCTCTTCCTGCCCGAGAACCCATACGGCGAGGGACTCTCCAATCTCGAGTACGCCCCGCTGTGCGAAATCATGGGCCGTTCTCAGATGGCGCCTGAGGTGTTCAACTGCTCGGCGCCCGACACCGGCAATATGGAAGTGCTGGCCCGCTACGGCAGCGAGGAACAAAAGGAGCGCTGGCTCAAGCCCTTGCTCGACGGCGAGATTCGTTCGTGCTTCGCGATGACCGAGCCCGCGGTTGCGTCGTCGGATGCGACTAACATTCAAGCGAGCATCGCGCGAGACGGAGATGACTACGTTATCAACGGACTAAAGTGGTGGAGCTCGGGAGCGGGCGATCCTCGCTGCAAGATCGCGATCTTCATGGGCAAGACCGATACAAGCGCCGCGCTGCACAAGCAGCAATCGATGATCCTGGTTCCGATGGACGCACCCGGCGTGAAGATCAAGCGAATGCTGACCGTGTTCGGCTACGATCACGCACCGCACGGGCACGGCGAGGTGCTTTTCGAGAACGTGCGAGTACCGGCTTCAAACATTCTGCTGGGTGAAGGTCGCGGATTCGAGATCGCGCAGGGGAGGCTCGGGCCGGGACGCATACATCATTGCATGAGACTGGTGGGATTGGCTGAACGTTCACTCGAGACGATGTGCAAGCGCGTTCGGTCGCGCGTGGCGTTTGGCAAACCAATCGCCGCGCAAGGGACTATTCAAGCCGATATCGCGACGTCGCGGATCGAAATCGAGCAGTCGAGACTGCTGACGTTGAAGGCGGCTTACATGATGGATACGGTCGGCAACAAGGCCGCTCGCGCGGAGATCGCGATGATAAAGGTCATCGCTCCTAACATGGCCTTGCGAGTCATCGATCGGGCGATACAGGCTTGCGGCGGCGGGGGCGTTTCACAGGATTTCGAGCTTGCAGCAGCGTGGGCCGGCGCGCGCACGTTGAGATTGGCCGACGGCCCCGACGAAGTCCATCGAGCCGCAATAGCGAAACTCGAATTGCGAAAGTACGAGTAGAACCCACGTAGGGGCGGTCCTCTGTGGCCGCCCGTCTTCCGTCCAAAGAGCGCCGTAAGTAACGAGGGGCGGCCACGGAGGGCCGCCCCTACATGGCAAGATCATGAAACTCAAAGACAAAGTAGCGGTAGTTACCGGCGGAGCTAACGGCATCGGGCGGGCGATGTGCCGGCGCTTTGCCGAGGAAGGCGCGAGAGGCGTAGTCATTGCGGACTTTGACCAGGAACGCGCCGAGCAGCTCGCCGGGGAAATCCACGGACTTGCGGTTCGCACAAACGTTGGCGTGGAAGCCGACGTCATCAATCTGGTCAATCAGGCGATAGATAAGTATGGCGCGATCGATCTGTTCTGCTCGAACGCCGGCATCGGCACTCCCGGCGGCGCCGACGAGCCGAACGGCGTCTGGCAGCACATTTGGGAAGTCAACGTGATGGCGCACATCTATGCGGCGCGCGCCGTGTTGCCTGGGATGCTTGCGCGTGGTGAAGGCTACATTGTGGCTACGGCATCGGCGGCGGGATTGCTCACGCAGATTGGCTCGGCGCCATATTCGGTGACCAAGCACGCGGCGGTCGCGTTTGCGGAATGGCTCTCGATCACGCACGGCGATGCGGGGATCAAGGTTTCCTGTTTGTGTCCCCAGGGCGTGAACACGGATCTCTTGCGGCGGTCGGCGGGAGGGCCGGGCGAATTCCTTCGGGCAAATGCGCTGGAACCGGAAGACGTCGCCGAAGCGGTTGTGAAGGCCATGGAAGAAGAACGGTTTCTGATCCTGCCTCATCCTGAAGTCGCGGAGTATTTCAGAAGAAAAGCTACTGACTATGATCGCTGGCTTCGCGGGATGAGGAGGCTTCAAGCGAGCTTCAAAGCAGAGAGCCAAGAGCGCCAGTGATCGGCGACAGGGCAGACTTTCACGGCCGCTTCCACGCCAGCATCATTCCATCACGCACCGTCAAGCATACGTTCTCGACTCTTGGATCCGACTGCACAAGCTTGTCGAAGGCGACGATTGCGTGATCGTCGTCGCTCTTCGGGTCGAGCACTCTTCCGCTCCACAAAACATTGTCGGCGACGATCAACCCGCCCGGCCTCAGCAGTGGCATGACTGCTTCGTAGTAGTTCGAGTAATTCGTTTTGTCGGCGTCGATGAAGACCATATCAATCGGGCCGCTTAAGGATTTGATTGTGTCGAGCGCCGGCCCCATTCTGATCTCTATCTTGTGAGCGTCAGGGCTCTCGTTGAAGTAACGTCGGGCAATCGCCTCGGCTTCGGGGTTGACGTCACAGGTGATCAGGCGGCCGTCGTCTGGAAGCCCTTCAGCCATCATCAGCGCGCTGTATCCGGTGAACATTCCGATCTCGAGGATGCTCCGCGCGCCGGTTAGCCGAACCAGCATTTTCAGAAAGCGGCCTTCGATGCGTCCGACCTGCATCTGAGGGCTTCTCATCGTTGCGTAAGTCTCGTCACGCAAACGGAGGTACAAATCTGATTCGGGTTTGGTGTGATCGTGAGCGAATTGCTCAACGGCTTCGTTTATGAAACGTTCCATCGTGTTCCCTCCAGTAACGCAATTAACGGTAGTGTCCGGTTATTGGGTTGCTGACTTGTAACGTCCGGTCAGTCCTTCGCGTGCTTTGCGGTCCTTTGCGTCTTTGCGCTGAGTATTGGGTATTGAAGGCGCAAGACACAATACTCAGCGCAAAGACGCAAAGGACCGCAAAGCGTTGAAAGAGGAAGTTTTTCATGACGGTCACCCCTGCATTAAGCATTGAATTGAATCTGAGTTGTCCCACTTAGTCACAGCGCGCAAGCACTAATTCCACTGTTCGGGAGACAATAGTTCACGTTCAACCGCGCCGTCCAGCCGCCGAGTATCCGAGTAGCGTGCCCTCGTCGATCACGACTCTGTTTTCCTCGGCGTCCTCAGCGTCCTCCGCGGTTCTTCTTGATCAGTGCTTGGAATTGAACCGCAGAGGACGCAGAGGACGCCGAGGAGAAAAGAGGACTGCGAGAGCTGTGAAAACGAACTTCCCCTTGACAATCTACAGGAGCGGCCCTATCATCGCCTCCTGTAGATTGTCGAGGAGAGACAAATGGCTAAACAGACTGACCTCTTACAAGGAACGCTGGATATGCTGATTCTGAAAACGCTTGCGCTTGGACCTATGCACGGGTGGGGAATATCTCAGCGCATCCAGCAGGTTTCCCAGGACGTGCTGGTAATCAATCAAGGCTCGCTCTACCCCGCGTTGTACCGGCTCGAACAGCAAGCCCTGATCAAGTCCGAGTGGGACAAGTCGGACAACAACCGGCAGGCGAAGTACTACGAGCTGACGCGCAAAGGGCGGAAACAGCTCACCGAGGAAACCGAGAGCTGGGAGCGATTGTCGGCCGCGGTCGATCGCATATTGCAAACAACATAAACCGCGCGATCAAGATCAAAGTCAACTCCGGGGAAGGGCGGCCACGGATTGACATAACAATTCAAGTGAACCGATCCGGAGGATAACAATGTTCGGGAAAATCTCAGACGCCCTGCGCTCGCTCATTCGCAAAGACAACCTGGAACGCGATATGAACGACGAACTGCGCTTCCACGTTGAGATGGAGATCAGGCGAAACATCGAACGTGGCATGAGCGCCGCCGACGCGCGCGTTCACGCATTGCGGGATTTTGGCGGCGTGGAGAAATTCAAGGAAGAATGCCGCGACGTCCGTGGCGGAAGGCTGATTGAAGGGCTCCTGCAGGACACTCGCTACGGCGCGCGCATTCTACTGCGCAATCCCGGCTTTACCCTCGTTGCCGTGCTGACTCTGGCGCTCGGCATCGGAGCAAACACCGCGATCTTCAGCGTCATCTACGGCGTGCTGATGCGCCCGCTGCCATACAAGCAGGGAAGCCAACTGGTCATCGTTCATCAGCAGGCTCCGCTCGCTCATGTCAATGACACGTTCTTCTCGGTCAAGGAAGTGACGGACTACCGCGAGCAGAGTCAAACGCTGGATGCGGTGGTCGAGCACCATACGATGAGCTTCACACTTCTGGGCGGATCTGAGCCTCAGCGCGTTCAGACCGGCGTCGTGTCCGCGAACTTTTTTGATGTTCTTGGAGTGACGCCCATTCTCGGCAGGACCTTTGTGTCGACCGATGACGACAAAGGCTCCGATGCGGTCCTGGTGCTGAGCTACAAATACTGGAAGCAGAGTCACGGCGGCGACCCAAACATCGTCGGCAGGGTCTTCCAGATGAATAACAGTCCGCATACCGTCATTGGCGTTTTGCCGTCCATACCGCAATATCCGGTCGAGGAAGACATATACATGCCGACGTCGCATTGTCCGACTCGATCTTCCGACCAGTTCATCGCCAATCGTAACGCACGAATGATGAGCGTGTTCGGGCGTTTGAAACCCGGCGTTGGCGTCGACGAGGCTCAAGCCGATCTGAACGTGCTTGCGGCCAATCTTCAGAGCCAGTACCCGGATTCTTATCCGGCCAATCGCGGATACAGCGCGGTCGTAGCGCCTCTTCAGGAAGAGCTGACACGGCGCGCCCGGCCGACTTTCCTGGTACTGCTGGGGACTTCGGCGCTCGTCTTGCTGATCGCCTGCGCAAACGTTGCAAATCTTACACTGGCCAGATTGATGCGCCGCGAAAGAGAGATGGCGATTCGCTCCGCGCTGGGAGCGGGGCGAGGCCGGTTGATTCGGCAACTGCTTACCGAGAGCACGATGGTGTCGCTTGCCGGAGGAGCGATTGGCTTGCTGCTTGCCACGGGAGGATTGCGCCTGCTGGTAACATTCGCCGCAAGGTTCACTACACGCAGCGAAGAAATTCGTATCGATGGGTTAGTCCTGCTGTTCACGGTGCTGGTTTCCGTGGTGACGGGGCTGGTATTCGGTTTGGTCCCCGTGTTCTCTTCGGATCGAAATCTGAACAACTCATTGAAGGAAGGCGGCGGTCGAACAAGCGCGAGCGCAAGCCGCCAACGCACGCGAAATCTTCTGACCGTCGCGCAGGTAGCGGTGTCCTTCATGCTGCTGATCGGCGCCGGGCTGATGATTCGCAGCCTCATCAAGCTTCAGAGCGTGAGTCCCGGGTTCGATCCGGAGAAGGTGCTGGCAATGAGAGTCAGCCCAAACTGGTCCAAGTACAACAACACAGACCAGACCCGGTTGATGCTCCAGCGGCTTCTTGACAAGGCTCGGTCCGAACCCGGGGTACAATCGGCCGCGTTGGCATCAACGTACCCTTTGAATCAACTCGGCATCGTGAACGGGGCTTTCAATCGGGGCTTTCAGATCGAGGGCCATCCGATCCCCGAAGGCGAGCTGCCTCCCCAGGCGGATTTCAGGTCCGCCAGTCCGGGCTATTTCGAGACGATCCGGGTGCCTCTGGTAAAGGGAAGGACCTTCGAAGACAAGGACAACGAAAAGGCGCCGCTGGTTGCGGTGCTCAATCAGTCCACCGCGCGCCATCGCTGGAATGAAGAGGACCCGATCGGGAGACGAGTGAGCTTCGATCGGGGTCAGACATGGACTACGGTCATCGGAATAGTTGCCGACGTCAAACAATACGGTCTGGACCGTGAGCCTACCGATGAGATTTATATTCCTCTCGCGCAGAGCGGGTTTGCGAACAATCTTCTCGTGCGCACCGCGGCTGAACCGATGAGCATCGCCGGCCTGATGCGAGACGCGGTGTATCAGATCGATCCCGAGACCGCGATCGATCGCGTTCAAACACTGGAGCACGTGCGCGAGGACGCAGTTGCATCTCCTCGGCTGACCGCCATTCTGCTGGCGATGTTTGCGGCGCTTGCGCTTGTCATAACCGCCGCGGGAATCGCCGGTGTAATGGCGCTCTCTGTAAGCCAGCGCACACACGAGCTGGGCGTGAGGCTCGCTCTCGGAGCCACGCCGTCGCGAGTGTTGGCAATGGTGATGCGCCAGGGGATGGCTTACGTGCTGGCCGGCTTGTCGATAGGCGTTGCGGGCGCGCTTCTGCTCGGGCGGCTGATGTCGGCATTGTTATTTGCGGTCGAGCCTACCGATCCGATAACGTTCATCGCGGTCTCGGCAGTGCTTATTGTGGTGGCGGCAGCGGCGTGCCTCGTTCCTGCGCTGCGCGTTACTTCAATCGACCCGATGCTGGCACTGCGAAGCGAATGAAATTGATTTGATGGATCTGTATGGGCGGCCCTCCGTGGCCGCCCCTCCATGGCCGGCCCTTCTCACCAGGAGTAAGAGACCAACGAAAGAGCGCTGCCCACGGAGTGACGCCCTTACAGGTTTATCACTGTGACTAAATACTTCGGCGCGTTTAGCAGGCTGCTGAAAAAGCAGGAATGTAGTTGGTGGGATTATTGACAATCCGATTGAGAGCTGTCGCATCCCTTTTTCAGCAGCCTGTTAGGACCGTGACCAGACGTGCTCTGTTTCTGATTCTGAAGTCAGCAAGAAAGGACCGGTGATTGTTATGCAAATCAACTCGAGCTCAAAGAAATCTGTGTTTGTAAAAGCATCGCTTGTCGTCGTCGGCGCGGCCGCGTTAGCGCTCGCCGTGCAATTTGCTCTGTCACGCGGTGATGCGCAAGCCGGAAGCAGCGAACCAAACTCAATGCTGGTTTCAACCGCCTGGCTTGCCGAGCATCTGGGCGATCGGACGGTTGTGGTAATCAACATTGGTCCACGCGCGAGCTACGATGCCGGTCACATTCCCGGCGCGCGCTTCCTCGAGATGTCCAGTATTGCCGCTTCCGGTCAGCCGCTTACGCTGGAGCTTCCGCCGGTGGAAAAACTGAAGTCATCGTTCGAGGAGCTGGGCGTGTCTGACGACTCGCGAATCGTCATCTGCTTCCTGGCTAACTACGTGAGCCCGGCTACTCGCGTTTTTTTCACGCTCGATTATCTCGGGCTTGGTAAGCAAACGTCCCTGCTGGACGGAGGCTTTGAAGCCTGGCGCACCCAGGGGCGGACCGTCACCACGGACGCGCCGGTGATAAAGCGCGGAGCGATCACTCCTCATCCGCGGCCGGAACTGGTAGTCGATGCGGCATGGGTGTCGGCTAATCTGAGCAAGCCAAAGGTAGCGATAGTCGACGCGCGCGCCCCTGAGTTTTACACCGGCGCAAGCGCGGGCCGCATGCCTCGAGCAGGTCACATCCCGAACGCGGTCAACGTCCCGTTTTCGAGTCTTGCCGACGATGCGAATAAGTTGAAAGACTCGGCGACTCTAAAAAAAATATTCGAGGAAGCCGGAATCAAACCCGGCAAAGAAGTCGTGAGTTATTGCCACATCGGCCAGCAGGCGACCTTGATTTACTTTGTCGCAAGGTATCTGGGCTACGACGCGCGGTTGTATGACGGCTCGTTTGAAGATTGGAGTAAACGGAGTGAACTGCCGGTGGTGTCCTCGGCCACAAAGTGATCTCGCGCACTGCTAACGGGGGCCACGGAGCAAGTCATGCTCCTGATGACGAGCCGATATTGTTAAGGAACCGCTGGCGACTGTTTTCCCTGGCTCGGGCGTTACGCCTGGGATCGCGAGCGGGCCGGTTTTCGAGCCCCGTTAACGGGGCTTGGAAGGCGCTTTAGCGATCTTCTATTAGGGGAGAAAGCCCGATAAATCGGGCTCGAGAATGAGAGGAACTGCCGTGAACCCAAGGCGTAAACGCCTGGGCTAATGCAAAGAGGCCCGGCCGTGGTTTCTGAGGAGGGCCACACTTACCTGCCTCTGACTGCTTTGTTGCAAAACCACATGCGGCTGAGCTTAACCACGAAGAGGGAGTACCAGGCCTTTGACTACCGTCACCCTTCAGTTGGACGAGCATCCGTCGACGGACGAGCTGCGGCAAATCGTCGATGGAGTCCGCGGCTTCAACCGAACCATCGTCGGGCACGAGCCGCCTCGATCTGTTGCGTGCTTTCTGAGAGATGAGAATGGCCGCGTAGTCGGCGGCGCGCAGGGAGACCTTTGGGGCGCGTCGGTGCACATCGCGGGAATGTGGGTCGCCGAAGACTACCGCGGAAAAGGGTACGGCTCCGCGCTGCTGACTGCGGTTGAGAACTACGCCGCCGATCACGGGTATCTGCTCTCGTATCTCGAGACCACCAGCTTTCAGGCGCGGCCGTTTTACGAAGGGCTTGGCTATCGTGTGTTCGGCGAGCTCCCCGGCATAGCCGAAGGCTGCACGCTCTTCTTCTTGAAAAAAGAATTGAAGGCCGGCGCCGCGGAAGATCATCAAGCGTAAGGATCAAATTTCCAGTAGTGGCGTATTAGCGTGTTGCCGGCAAGCGGTCCTCTGCGTCCCCGGCGTCCTCCGCGGTTTTTCCTGCTCAGTCGCTCGGAATCAACCGCAGAGGACGCCGCGGACGAAGAGGAGAAACGCGAATGTGAGCGAGCAACACACTATCACCACACTATCAAATTTCCAGCAAGACCAATTTCCATGCGATTCACACTACCAAGGGAAGAGTTCCCTCGAGTAACGTCCGTTCCAGACGTGGAGTGCCCTTGCGTTCCCATCGCTTCACTCGATGAGAGACCCTGTATGCCAGCGGGCCGCCGTCGGCGCGGTCCGTGCGTTCCACCGGCCTGACGATGCATACGAACTCGACTTCCAGCTCGTCGCCGGCAGCGCGTACAACCGAATAGCCGTGACCGCCGGCATCCATAAACGAGAGATGAGGAGCGACGTCCGCGTTTCGCGCCGCAAGCGCCTGATGCAGATCGCCAATCTTTTGCAGCGCAAGGCTCGCGCGCACTCCGTGCATCATCGAGAGATTCATGGCGGGCTGGACCGGAGCGCCAGAAGAGGGCTTGTGGAGAAAAATCGCCCGCAATGGATGATCTTTTGGCAGGCCGTATTCCGCACCCTCAAACAGGCCAGGCGCCGAAACCGAGCCGGTGACAAACTCGACCGCTACCGGATCGAAGGGCTTCGGCGGCAGTGATTCAGATAACACGCCGGCTTGAAAACAGTGCCGGTCTCCCGCGATCGTAACGAACCCCGTGATCGCCTCGCGCTTCACGAGATTGAGAATCTCGGCGCGTTCATATCGATAACCCGACCAGTCATCACCACCCAAAGCAGCATAGCCCGTCGCCGGCCACTCGACGCCGATCTCTTTTGGTAGGTTTTGAAAGTCGATTCGCCAATCGAGCATCCCAACCGAATTGCCCCAGAGTTTCCAGGGAGAGTTGGAGCGGCGAAGCTGATTTAGGAACCATGCCTTTTGAGTCTTGCCGAGCATCGATTGCGGCGGTGAGTTCTTACGCGGGTTGGGAACGTCCTTACCGTTAAACCGAATGGTCTCGGGCGGCTCGCCGCCGTTGTATGCCCGCCCTCCGTCCAGCACTTCGATGACGTCTTGAGGAGCAACATAGGGAAATTGTTTTGGCTGGAACGGCGCAAACGCACTCGAGTCGGTTAGCGGCTCGGAGCGGAACGAACGATTGTCGGTGAGAATCAACTCGACGTTTTTTCCAAAGCGAAATGCGCGAAAGAGCCTGACACTGCTGATGGCCGCCAGATTTCCTTCTTCCAGGCCCAGACCCTGTTCGTCGAAGTTGCTTATGGATTTGTCGACGACCTTCGGCGCGGTGTATCGAGTCAAAGGCGCGCCGAGACTGTTGGCCACTCTCGCCGGCTGGTATTCGAACCACGCCTGACATGCAGCAACCTTGCGCGTTTGAGCCGGCCTCACGCCACTGAAGTTCTGCTGGCTCTGCCAGCCTTTCCAGGAGAACTCGTGGTTATCCCACATACAGACGAACGGCCAGCGAGCTCGCGCATCCTGAAGGTCGGGGTCCTGCAGATAAGCTTTGTAAAGCGCGCGGTAGTCATCCAGTGTGGCCGGCACATGAAAGTCGTTTATCTTCTCTCCCTTTTCATACCGAACTATGTCGCGCAGGCGCCGCGAGTACATTCCCTGCGGGCGGTCCTCGGGATACCAGACAACTTCGTAAACGAAATCACCAAGATGAAGCACAAAGCCAAGTTGATTCTCCGCAGTCTTCCGTTCGTCTTCCCAGATCATCCTCCGATACGCGGTTGAAGCTCCCTGTTGCACGTTCTGACAGCTTACGAACGAGAAGCTGATCGGCCGGTTATCTGCATAAGAAGGCGCGGTGACTGTCCGGCCGACGCGGCTGCCGAAGCCATGCTCATCGGTGAATCGGTACCAGTACACTCGCCGAGGCTTGAGACCGGCGGCGAGCACACGGCAAGTCCAATCTGTTTCCGCGGAGAGAACAGCTTCAGTTTTCGCGACGACTCGATGGAACTCGGAATCGTCTGCTATTTCGACGATTAACTTTTTGGCCGTGCTTGCTTGTGATGGCTGACGGCGAGTCCACACGATCACGCTGTCGGGGTGGGGGTCGGCGGAGGCGACTCCTTGCGGATACAGATCCCTTCGCTCGCGCCACTGGACGTCGGACGCGCCTGCGACAGGTAATCGCCACGCAAGAACAGCGCTCATCGAGGAGGCAATTTCAATAAACTTACGCCGAGTAATCTTAGTCATAAGGAATCCTGTAAAATGTTCGTAGTCCGGCCTTCAGGCTGAACGGGTGTGATTAAAAGCCGGACTTGAGCCGGAAACCGCCCGCGACTCTTCGCCGGAGGAAGTGTCCTGAGAATTCCCGGAGCCCCGTAGGGGTAGAATGTCTATAGTGGCGAGTTCCCTATGTTGCCAACCCCAAGGGTGAAATGTCCCTGCGCTCAAGTTGTATGCCGCACCTAACGGAGCCAGGAATTCCACGTCGGCGTCCGTAACTATAAACATCGCACCCCTACGCGTTGCCGGGCGGAGCGCTCGATTCCCTGCTCTGAGTTCCGGGTGACCTAAGTTCCACCCAAGTCCCACTTTCGAACTTGTTTATTCGTGCCTTCTCAGTTTCATTCCTGGTGCTTTTTCTCCCACGCCGCACGCGTTGCAGCCGCCGCCAGCAGAAGGATACTCACCACCGCGCAAGCGATTACAAATATGTCACCGTGGCGAGTGTAAAAAGTTAAACTGTCGCCGCGCGCTTCATCCTCAGTCCTGATTTTCCACGTTCGAGTGGCGGTTTCGAACATTGGCGTTTCGCCGCTGACTAAGCCATAGCGATCTATCCGCGCTGATAGCCCCGAGTTGGTAGCGCGAATCACATCAGTATTGTTCTCGACCGCGCGGAAGATCGCCGTCGCAAGCATCTGCCGCGGAGCCGACGTGGGACCGAACCACGCCTCGTTTGAAAGCTGAACAAACGCCGATGCGCCTGCGCTTCGCATTCGCCGCGCGAGATCCGGCCGCGTGCTCTCAAAGCAAATAAGCGCTCCAATCTTTGCTCCGGCCGCGTTGGGTAAGCTCAAGCTCGTGCCGGCGGTGATGTCTCCCGCGAGAGCCTTGATCCGATCCATGAATGGAAGCCAGCGACGCCCCGGGACGTATTCTCCAAACGGCATAAGCGCGTTCTTGTCGTATTCCGCGATCTTCTCGCCCGCGGGCGATATCATAATTGCGCTGTTGTATTGCGGCTCGTCTGAATTGCCTGTCGTCGGGCCGGGCGAGAAGCCCCAGGAGTTCATCAGGAGGTAAACTTGATTTCGAGTTGCGAAATCTGCGAGCTTGCGCCGAAGCCCGGGGTCTCGATCGTACTCGAAGTTCATCGGCGCCTCGGGCCAGATTATCAGATCGATGCTGGTGTTCTTCTCCGTCGAAGCGGCTGTCGGGTCTGCGCTTCGGTCTCTGGTGTTTGCGCGCACCGCTTGTTCGGAAAGCGAAATGTGACGCAGAAGCATCTCGTCAACGAATTTGGAATCGTCCCATGCTCCGTCGATTGGGATGTTGGGCTGAATAACCGCTGCCGTAATCGAGCCCGAATCATCTGCCGAAGGCCGCAGCGATTCGCCATACAGCACCGCTGCTATTGCGATCAAACCCGCCGCGGTCAGCACGACGATTCCGCGCCGCCGCTCTAGATAGACAACCGCAAACACCAGGGCGGTGCTTGCCGCCGCCATAATAGCGCTCACGAGATAAACGCCGCCCACCCGTGCGACCTGGATTACAGCAGGCTGAAAGGCCTGCGAGTAGCCGAGCGGGTTCCAGCCCATGCCTGTCGCTTCCAACCTCAGCCATTCGCTGGCGGCCCACACCCCCGGCGCGGCCAGTATCGCCCAGCCGCCCAGGTGCTTCGCTGAGAACGCCACCACCGCCGCGAACAGGCCTGTGAACATTCCGAGCGTAACCGAAAAGATGACCACCACGACGTAAGAGAGTGCCAGCGGAATGTCGCCGTAGTTGTGCATCGAGTAGGTGACCCAGTGCGACGAGCCGGCGAAAAAGATCGTGCCGGTAATTGTTCCGAGCAGCAACGAACGCCAGAATTTCCGCTCGCGCACAACTGCCATGATCAGGGGCGCGGTGCCGACCCATGCGAGCGACCACAGGTTCCAATCGGGAAACGCAAACACAAGCAACAGCCCGGAGAAGATCGCGAGTGAAAGATTACTGATGAACGGGGCGGATTGTTGGAAAGGCAGGACCTTCGCGACTCGAAAGCGGGCGGCGAGCAGATCCTCGCGCGCGTAAACAGGAGGAACAGCTTCTTCGGAATGTCGAACACGGAATAAAGAACTGCGGATTGCGGATTGCGGATTGCGGATTGCGAGTTTGAAGATCATGCGTGTTTTCTATGCCAATCCGTCCGGGGTTCAATCCGCAATCCGCAATCCGCGATCCGCAATCTCCTCCGATCCGCAATCCGCAATCTTCTCCGCGATCTCGTTCACCATCTCCGCCATGAAGGAGCTTCGCACCAGCGGACCCGAGAAGACCGCGCGAAAGCCAAGCTCCTCGCCGTGTGACTTATATTCTTCAAACACGTCGGGGTGAACGTACTCGGCTACCGGCAAGTGTGCGCGAGTCGGCTGCAAGTACTGGCCGATCGTAACGACGTCGACGTCGTGCGCGCGCAAGTCCGCCAGCAGCATCTTCACTTCGTCGGGGCGTTCACCCAGGCCAACCATGAAGCCGGACTTCGTTAACGTCGTATTCGAAAACCGGCGGGCCTCGCGGAGCACGTCGAGCGATTGCCGATAGTCTGCCTGCGGCCGGACTCTCAGGTATAAGCGAGGCACAGTCTCGACGTTGTGATTGAAAGTATCAGGGCCCGCATCGAGAACCGTATGAAGAGCGTCGTGGCTACCCTTGAAGTCCGGGGTCAGCACCTCGACCTTTGCTTCCGGGAGCCGTCGCCGCACCGCATGAATCGTACGCGCAAAATGTCCGGCGCCTCCGTCGGGCAACTCATCCCGATTCACCGAAGTGATCACGACGTATTTCAAGTCGAGTTGGGCCGCCGCTTCAGCGACCTGTTCCGGTTCATCTCGCATGGAATCCAGGGGCAATCCGCGTCCGGTCTTGACTGAACAGAAGCCGCAGCTTCGCGAGCAAACGTCGCCGAGAATCATGAACGTAGCGGCGCCTCTTGAAAAACAATCGTTGCGATTCGGGCAGCGGGCTTCTTCGCACACGGTGTGAAGTCCGCGCCTGCGCAGCATCTTCTTCAGCTCGTGATCGGCATCGGTGTTGCGAACCGGCTTGCGCAACCACTCAGGCAGACGCCGCGTCGGGTTTTCTGTTTCGATTTGAATCAGCATAAATACTTCGTTCCGAGTTCATGGTTCAGGGTTCAGAGTTCAGAGTTCAGAGTTCAAGCTTTAGCTTGCTGACGGCTCGCAACCTAAAGGTTGAACTCTGAGCCCTGAACTCTGAACTCTGAACCCTGAACCCTGAACCCTGAACCCTGAACTCTGAACCCTGAACCCTGAACCCGGAACTTCAGTTCCCGCTCCACGGGAAGATCATCACGCCTTTGAAGCCCTGGCTCGCAAGCTCGTTAGCGACCTGTTGAGCGTCTTCGCGGCTGTTGTAAGGACCGATGCGAACACGATAGAGAGTGTCGGTGCCGGTCGGATTCTGCGTGTGAGCGCTCGGGTACTTGTGCCTTAGCTGCGAGGTCAGCTCGTTGGCTTTCTCGACCGTGCCGAAAGATGAGCCTACCTGAACAATGTAGCGCGCATCACTCGATCCCTGTGACGGCTGCGGAGTCGTATTCGGGGGTGACTGATCCGCTGAATTCTGATTGCCGGAGCCTTGATTGCGCGAGTTCTGGTTCGCGGCGCGATTCTGGTTAGCGGTGGGGCTCGAGTCCTGCTTCACGACGTAGAGCCCCGCCCAGAAAGCGCCCAACAACAACCCGACGCCGATAATGAAAATCGCTATGACTTGTTTGTTACTCATCGCCCCTTTCGGTTTGCGTGCTTTGCGGTCCTTTGCGTCTTTGCGTGGAGAATTCTCAACGCAAAGACGCAAAGATCCGCAAAGCACGCAGAGAGCTGCTAGCTTTTATCCCCTGCGGACTTCGACTCCGGCAAGTTTATGTTGAGAAAAGCGCGCATCATCTCGAGCGGAATCGGAAACACCACCGTCGTGTTTTGCTCGACTCCGATCTCGGTCAGCGTTTGAAGATATCGCAACTGAACCGCTACCGGCTCGACTGCAATCACGCGAGCCGCTGAGAGCAATCGCTCAGACGCCTGGTACTCGCCTTCCGCGTGGATGACTTTCGCGCGCTTCTCGCGCTCGGCCTCAGCCTGGCGAGACATCGCGCGCCGCATTTCCTGCGGAAGATCAACCGTCTTTATTTCGACCAGCGCCACCTTGATGCCCCACGGACCGGTGTGCGCATCGAGAATCTCCTGCAGGCGCGCGTTCAGCTTCTCGCGCGCCGCGAGCAATTCATCAAGCTCCGCCTCGCCCAGCACCGATCGCAAAGTCGTCTGGGCAAGTTGTGAGGTCGCATACAAGTAGTTTTCGACTTCGACTACGGCCAGGCGCGGCTGCATCACTCGAAAGTAGACGACTGCGTTGACCGAAACGGTAACATTGTCGCGAGTGATGACGTCCTGCGACGGCACTTCCAGAACGACTGTTCGCAAGCTTATTCGCACGATTCGATCGATCGGGCGGAACACCAGAATGATGCCCGGACCTTTAGCCTGGGGCAGCAATCGTCCGAGCCTAAAGATCACGCCTCGCTCGTATTCGGGGAGAATGTTTACGACGCTGAGAATGTAGAGCAGTAGAATCGCAGCGGCGATGATTGGCAGTGTGAAGAGTTCGGGCATGATGGTCTCCTATTCTAGTTGCTTGCCTGCGTGAGTGAAAGCCGCGGGGTAACCCCACCAACGCAGAGACTGTGTGAAAAGTTCGTAGTCCGGCCTTCAGGCGGAAGTTTGTATCTGTATTTACGCCGGATTACGAACTTCCGCCTGAAGGCCGGACTACGAACATTGCATTTTCACACAGTCTCGCAGTTGGT
>DATNBZ010000228.1:0-2920 GCA_035607285.1 Blastocatellia bacterium
CGCAGTCCCGCGTGACTGCTTCCGATGCTCTTTATCGCCTTGCTAAGGACCGTCACGATAGCGGGGTGGCCACCGGTGTGGACGTCTTAAGAGCCCAAGTGGAACTAGCGAATGACAAACAGGTGTTACTGGCAGCGCAAAATCAGTACAAGCAGACTCTTCTTTCGCTCGCTCGGAACATTGGCATGACGCCGGGTACAGCTCTCGAACTGGCGGAACCACTTGCTTTTCAGCCGTTGAGTCGTCCACAGATCGAGAGTTCAATTTCGTCGGCGCTGCTGAGCAGGCCCGACTACCTGTCACTTGCAATGCAACGGCGCAGCCTCGCGGAACAGGAGCGGGCCAACCATGCCCGTAACTACCCGCGGCTTGGTGTAAGTGGAAACTACGGAGGGCTGGGCCGCAGTATCGGCAGTGTCCAAGGTACGGGAGTGATCCAGGGAACAATCGACTTCACAATTTTTGATCGAGATCGTGGAGGCGAGGCGCAAGAAATAGCCGCGAGGTTACACCGGATTGATGATCAAATCGCTGATCTGCGTAGGGGGATCGATCAAGACATCCGCGAAGCTCTGCTGAACCTGGAGTCTACCGAAGAGCAGGTTCAGGTTGCCAAAGAAGGCCAGAATCTTGCGCAACGAGAGTTGACCTTGGCTCAAGATCGGTTTGAGTCAGGGGTTACGAACAACGTCGAGGTCGTCACGGCACAGGATTCACTGGCACGTGCACAAGAGAACTATATTCTTGCGGTTTCCAGCCATGCGGACGCCCGCTTTTCGCTGTCGAGGGCGATGGGTGGCACTGAACAATCGATTGGCAACTATTTAAACAAGCAGTGAGTGAGCTTCTGCGGCAATTTAGAAACGTTGGCACCAAGCAGGCTTGATGACATGAAGAAACGAATCCCATCACTCCTCGTTCTCGCTGCACTGGTGGCGGCTGGGTTGTACTTCTATCCGAGAATGAAAGAAAAACCCGCGCCTGCAAACCAGTTAGTCGTTTCCGGAAACATCGAAGCGCACGAAAGCCTTGTGAGTTTCAAGGTCTCTGGCCGCGTCACAGATTTACCGATTCAGGAAGGGCAGTGGGTTGAGGCGGGAACCGTTCTTGCCAAACTGGACAACGCAGACTATCGCCAAAAAGTCGGGATTGATGAGGCGAATGTGCATGTTCGCGAGTCCAACCTTGCGCTCACGAAAGCGGGCAGTCGAGAGCAGGACATTAAGGCGGCCGAGCAGTCGGTTGCCGATGCCGGAGCCGAGCTCGACCAACGCAAACTGGATCTCGAGCGGGCCGAACGGCTATTCGGACGCGACGCAATCGCTGCCCAAGACCGCGACCGGGCACTGACGGCATTCAAGCGCTCTCAGGCTCAATACCAAACGGCACAGCAGCACTTGAGTGAAGTTCGTGAAGGTAGCCGTCCGGAAGAAATTGCCATCGCCCACGCTAATGTTAAAGCAGCGCGCGAAAGTCTCGGGCTCTCGCGCATCAATCTTGAGTACACAACGTTACGAGCGCCGTCGGCGGGCGTGATCGCGGTCCGGCAGGCGGAACTTGGTGAGGTTGTGTCTCCGGGAACGCCGATTGTAACCCTCACCGATCTAGATCACGTATGGTTGCGCGCTTACGTTGCGGAAACAGATCTGGGCCGCATCCACTACGGGCAGCAGGCGACGATTCGAACTGACACGTATCCGGGGAAAACTTACAACGGGCGCATTTCTTTTATCGCCGACAAGGCTGAGTTCACTCCAAAGAGTGTGCAGACTTTCAAAGAGCGCGTGACGCTTGTGTACCGCATCAAGATCGATGTTGAAAACGCAAATCACGAGTTGAAGCCAGGCATGCCTGCGGACGCATACATCGATCTATCGCCAGCGCAGTCGCCTGCTCAAGCGCAGTAGGGAAACCGCATGGATGACAATCCAAAACCCGCGATCGTTGCGTCCCATCTCACCCGGACGTTCCCAGGTGTGCGCGCGGTTGATGATTTGAGTTTCGATGTACGGCCGGGGGAAATCTTCGGCCTGGTTGGGCCGGATGGCGCCGGCAAGACAACGACGCTCCGCATGTTGGCGGGCGTCATGCCGCCGGACTCTGGATCCGCAACGGTCGCAGACTTTGACGTGGTTCGCGATCCAGAAGGCGCCAAGCTGCACTTGAGCTATATGCCGCAGCGCTTTGGACTCTACGAAGACCTCACGGTTGACGAAAATATTCGGTTCTACGCGGACCTTTTTGGAGTTGACCGCACTGAGCGGGCTACGCGTTCGACGGAACTTCTTGCAGCGGCGGGAATGAGCGAGTTTCGAAAACGCCTTGCCGGCAAGCTTTCTGGAGGGATGAAGCAGAAGCTTGGACTCGTCTGCGCGCTCATCCACCGGCCTAAAGTCATTTTGCTGGATGAACCGACGACCGGTGTTGATCCAGTTTCCCGGCGCGATTTTTGGAAGATTCTTTATAACCTTGTATCCGAAGGCGTGGCGATTCTGACTTCTACCGCTTACCTTGACGAGGCTGAGCGTTGTCATCGCGTGGCGCTCTTGAACGAAGGTAAGCTCCTCTTCTGCGACACCCCTGACAATTTAAAGAAGCATTTGGGCAAAGGCGTTTTATCCATCACGTCGTCGGATCCGCGTCAGATCTACGACACGCTAAAAAACGCCGAAGGCATCTCGAGCATGATGCTGACAGGCGATGGCGTTCATGCTGTGGTGGATGATGCGGCGCGGCGCATTCCGGCGTTCACCTCGAGCCTCAAGGAAGCTGGCGTGCAATTTGACGAACTTCACGCGGTCACTCCCACGATCGAAGACTTATTCGTTGACGCTGTCACAAGCGGGGTGGGGCGTTCAGCATGAACGATGCTGAGAAGTCGGTAGTCGTTCGCGATCTTGTGAAGCGCTTCGGAGACTTC
>DATNBZ010000234.1:0-17560 GCA_035607285.1 Blastocatellia bacterium
GATCAAATTCATCTCGCCAATTCTTGACCGAATTCGGCTTTACGTGGAGGCTACGACTAACCTCCTCAAACGCCTGTCTATATGTTCGGAACCCTAGTCGGGTAAGCCCTTCCTCCCCGAACTTCGAGAGGTAGAAGGCCACTACCATTGCAAGCTCATTCTCCAGTCTCATGGGCGTGACTGACCTGTTGGATGTATCGGTGACCCTGCTTTTCTCCGGAGCTAGATGCGCAACCTATTATACTCGGTTGTGCACGAAGCTCTAGCCGCAGGTCAGTCTATGATACTCACCTTTTGTACTTTCGAATAAGCCCCTTGACGACTCCTTGAATAGTCACGCGATTCGGGGGACTCACGAGAATTGGTTTGTAACGCTGGTTCGCCGGCTCGAGTCTGATCTGATCGCGCTCCTTGTAGAACCTCTTCAACGTCGCGTCGTTTCCATCAATGAGCGCAACCACCATTTCACCGTTGTTGGCGGTGTGCCGCGACTCGACTATGATGCAATCGCCTTCGCGTATTTGCTCGTCGATCATCGAGTCGCCTCGCACCCGAAGCCCGAACAGGCGCTCGCGGCCAATGAAATCGCGCGGCACGCAGACGGTTTCGTCGCTAAACATCGCCTCAATCGCCTCGACGGGTTGGCCCGCCGCTACCACACCGCGCAACTCTATTTCGCATTGGTCCGCGGGCGTCTCTTCCATAACGATCTCATTGGCGTCGCTGCGGGTTGGGATTCGTCGAACTGGATCTGCGTGTTCTGGACGCTCTGGAATTGGTAAGGTACGAGCCTCCGTTCCCGACAGGGGAGTTCCGCAGTTCCGACAGTACCGTCCTTCTTCCCAAGATCCACAGTCAGAGCACGTCATACACAAGCTCCTTAGCTAAGGAAAGCCATGGCCTCATCTCAACTGCTGATATCGACTCCACACTTACATGTCTCAAGCCTCCAAACTCAACGTTCTTCTTACTCCAACTTACCGTCTTTCTTCCAGGGATCAATTTTTGTATTTGCGTATCAGACCCTTGACCACCCCCTGAATCGTCACGCGATCCGGCGGACTCACCAGGATCGGCTTGTAACGCGGATTTGCCGGCTCGAGTCTTATCTGATCGCGCTCCTTGTAGAACCTCTTCAACGTCGCGTCGCTTCCATCGATGAGCGCAACCACCATCTCACCGTTGTGAGCCGTCTGTCGCGACTCGACTATTATGCAGTCGCCTTCTCTTATCTGTTCGCCGATCATCGAGTCGCCTCGCACGCGAAGCCCGAAGAGGCGCTCGCGGCCCATGAAGTCCCGCGGCACGCAGACGGTTTCATGATTCAGGATCGCTTCTATCGGCTGACCTGCCGCGACGACGCCAAGCATAGGAATCTCGAACGCCTCCTCAGAAGCCTCTTCTCTCACCACCTCGATGCCGCGGCTGACGTTTGGGATTCTCTTTATCAGGCCTTCGCGTTCGAGTCCCGACAGAATGTGGTGAACGCTAGCCGGCGAGCTTAGGCTGAACTGTTTGCCTATCTCCGCCATCGTCGGAGCATATCCATTCGCGTCTGCGTATCGGCAAAGGTAGTCGTAGATCTGTCGCTGTCTGGGTGTGACCATTTCACCTCCTGCTCTTAAGGTTTAGTCGCGCTCTCAAGAACGCACACCGGGAATGCCACGAGCAATTGTCGTCTTGATCGCTAGTGTCGAAAATCCAAAAATGATTTTCGAGTAGTCCGGCGAATATGTCAAGAAAATAATATAATAGTCATCGAAAATAGCCCTTGACATTCGTCGCGTTTTTTCGTATATTTTCGGGCACCCTCTAACGCAGGACAGAAGAACAAAGGAATTTGCGATGACAATACAGCAAGCGATAAGGGCGAGATTGAGAATAGAACCGGGTCGTAGGGTTAACACGTTCGGAGGGTGGTGCAGGCGCGACAGGGTGTTGCTTGATGGTTACGAGATCGGGAAGATCCAGACCCGGCGCGCACCAAGCCGGACCGAAGTTTTGACGATTGCTGCAAGCGGGTTTGTTCCCGGACACAATATTGACTGGTTGGTCGCGCAAGCCGGCCAGTCTCCGGTGAGGCCGGCGGTGAGCAGGGCCGACAGGTCTCACGCGATGTTGGATGGGCGATTTGTGAAACCGCACCCCCGGACAACGGCTGCGATGAGTGGGCGATGAATGTGACCGGGGCATCCCTAAGTGTCCTGGGCCTTGCGCCACTGCCCGGCGAAGACCGCCGCCGCGGTTTGCCAGTCTTCGCGGCAGTACGTATTCAAGCGGCTTCTCGCGGTCCCAGTCAAACTGCTGTTGCGTCCCGGCCGCGTCCCCGCTGATGAAGGCCCCTTGATAGAGTTGACGGTGGTATTCAGTCACATCGAGCCGCTGTTGCAGCGCTTGCGTGAGCGGGTCTTTGGCCTCGGTGAAGCGGTTTAGCCGAATCAGCGCCCGCGCCAATTCCTTGTACGGCGCGGCGAAATTGTTATTGAGGCGGATCGCCCCGTTGAGCGGGGCGAGAGCCGCTCGAATTGCCGCATGAAATTATAGGAGAGTCCCAGATCGTTATGCGCCGGCCTGAAGCGGGGAGCCAACTGTCTTCGCAGCAGTACGTATTCAAGCTGCTACAAAACAACAGCAACATTCAGACCGCACGGTGACGGTGGGGTCGAACATAATCAAGCAGAGCTACACCTATGACTAGGTGAATCGGCTGCTGTCAGCGGCGGAGACGTACAATCAAGCCGCGAGATGGACTCAAAGTTACACATTCGATCAGGTTGGCAGCCGCACCGGCCTAACGAATTCGGGAACGATGTCCTTCCCACAATCAGTACTCCAACGGTGAGCTCGTCAACAGATCGGATATCGGCGGCGGGGTATGTCTACGACAACGGAGGCAATCTGAAGGATGAACCGGCGGCGCTGAATAAACACCATTTGTCTTATGCGGAGAACCGGCTTGTAGATTTCAACAAATGTCAACGAAGTGAAGCCTGACCCCTCCCCTCGGACGACGCTCTGGCGCTTCCCAGGCTTCTCACTGAAAAAGCGACCTTAGCTGATTGAAGTAGCCTCTGCGGGAGAGTTCTTCAACGGCAGCGTTCATATTTTCGAGTGTCACCTGAGAGATGACTATCATTCCGGGTTCCGCAATACAGACTCTGCCCATTTTCAAATCTGTTTTTAAGTCCTGAGACAGCCGAACAGGATCCCAAAAACAGACACGCACCTTGCTGCCATCGGGTAAGTTAACAAGCGCCTGATCAAACCAACTCTTCTGCTGAACTTCCCATTGCGCCCTTTCGTCAAAATCACAGGTAAATGAAAGCGCCGCGTGATTGCCTCCTTGCATCGAGACCTCTCCTTATCACTTAGGTGCCGTAACGATCCCTTTGGGTCGCACCTTGACGCACGTGGTGAGCACGAAGCGGCGGTTTCTGCGGCCAAGCGCTTGAATAGCGAAGGGCATATCCTTAATTTCAGGCACCCAGCTTACCGGTCTCAGGACCACTCTCAGGAGAAGTCCGCTCTGATCAATAGCAGGCAAATGCCAACCGCCAGCACATGTATTAGGAGAAGAGACGTAGCTATTCCGCGAAGTCGCCTTCGTTTTGTGGCGATACCCAAAATAAGCCCGTATGCGGGAAACTGAACGACTGCAACTCCTATAGCCGGCAGCGTTATAGAGTTGGAGACGATAGTTGAAAGCATAGTAAAAGGAAATAGAATCCTGGCAAACAAGTAATTGCCATGGCCCGCACCACTTGATACAACGCCGGCGTAGACCAAAACCGGTGTCAAAAGGATAGATATTACAATTGGCGTCCAGAACTTAATCATTAACCCAGTTCCCATCTCAACGATTCCTGCTATTTGCTCTTCGCCTTGAACTGAACGTATGCCTTGTAAAACGGTTCCGGCTTCTTCATTATCAGATACCATATTGGGTTTCCCGCTTCGTTGCGCTGGGTCAAGTCCTTGTACTCTTCTCGGCCACTCCACGCTGGATAATACGGATCCTCGGCGATCAGGAAGTCCACGAACCGTATCAGTTCCCCTTCCGAGAAATGAATGTTGTATCTGAGCCTCAGAGTGTTTTCGATAGCCTGGTCGCAGTAGTTGACTCCTTCTAGTTCCTTGAGGAGGTTAGAAGTAAGGAGTTCATAGCGACTGCGGTTTCGATGGTCATTCACTTCTGAGTCAAAATGGGCTGCTCGCATCCTGTCAGACAACCGCTCCATTGACTCAAGGGCCACCCTTCCCTCGGCCGACGCTCTTAGGCGCACGACGTTCGAGTCCATCATTTGTAGCAGAAAGCCGGCCTCATAGGCCCGGTCGCCATTTTCTCTACTGCTCCGGCCACGTACGGTCGGATCATATCGGTTCACGATCTCAGCTAAGCGAACACCAGCTCTGATTGCGTGGAGGTTAATATACTTTCTCATGAGGGCGCGATAGTCCGAGTGCACCGGTCCGTGGTGCACATATTCATCGCAGTACTCATCGGCTCGCTGCTCCGGCGTCATGCGCGCTAAGTCAGCCTCCGACTTGTGGTGGTAAAACTGACCGCCGAGCCCAACCACTCCGGCCATTGAAACTAGTACCAAAAGACCGATCACTCGCATCCTTCTTTTCACAAGCATACCGCTCAGCTTGCGTTGGTGAAGAGTCGACCAGGTGACGTGGAACTTCTCAAGATGAGTGCTCTGAATCAACGTCAATACAGATGCTGAGTTAATTCCGCTATTTGCTCTTCGCCTTGAACTGAACGTATGCCTTGTAAAACGGTTCCGGCTTCTTCATTATCAGATACCATATTGGGTTTCCCGCTTCGTTGCGCTGGGTCAAGTCTTTGTACTCTTCTCGGCCGCTCCACCCAGGGTAAAGTGGGTCCGCGGTGATCAGGTAGTCCACGAATCGTCGTAGTTCCCCTTCGGAGAAGTGAATCTTGTATCTGAGCCTCAGCGTGTTTTCGATCGCATGGTCGCAGTTATTGACTCCTTCCACTTCCTCGATGAAAGAAATCTGCAACTCGTAGCGACGGCGATTCTGATCATTATCCTCATCCTTGTCGAAATGCGCTGCCAGCATATTCTGCGACAACCGCTTCATTGCCTGTATGGCCGCTCGCCCTTCCGCTGAAGCCCTGAGTCGGATGGCGCGCTCGTCAATGGAAGTCACCAGAATACCCGCCTCGTAGGCGCGATCAGCCTTTTCCCGGCTTCTGCTCTTGTTTCCAGGATCATATGCGTCAATAATCTTTGCCAGTTGGGCCGCTACGCGAAGGGGTTCGAGAAAGACGTAGCGATCGAGCAACTCACCATACTGTAAATCATAGAGTCCGTGACGCGCATATTCGTTGCAAAATTCTTCGGCTCGCTGCTCCGGCGTCATGCGCGCTAAGTCAGCCTCCGACTTGTGGTGGTAAAACTGACCGCCGAGCCCAACCATTCCGAGCCCGATTGAGACCAGTATCAAGAGACCTATCATTCGCATACTTCCGACAAGCATACCTCCTCCTTGATGTCGATCCAAGCATGCTGATCGATCCTGGCCCGGCGATAACCCCAAAGGAATAGCCTCGCTGAGTCTGAACACTTTTCCACTCCTTCGGTTTCTAGTATCAGGCCAGGTGATCAACATCTTTTGGAGGAGGTGGAGGGTCTGGGTAAAAGTAGCGTGGCCAGGGGTATGGGCCCGAAAAACCTCCAGAATCCGGAAGGGGCCCTATAAACGGTATGATTGGTGGAGAAACCGGTGGCCGGGTTATTTTTAGCTGACCTGCCTTCTTCGGGCCACACTCCTTGACGATTGCATTGATCAGGTCATTGAGCTGCGCCGGCGTGAGCTTAACACTGGAGTCCCCCGTCAAGAACTGGTAGACCTCGTTTGAGACATTTACGAACTTCGCATCCCCGATTATTCGGTCTGGTGTGTGACCAGCGAACAAGTGGCCAAACCCCAAGTCGAAACCCAGATGAGCGCCATGGACGTCTTCGATCGAGTGCAGGACGAAGCCCGCAAGCTGGAAGCCCCGTGGGTCGTCACGCGCAATATACCCCGCAAAGGCCCTCTTCTCCTTGCCAAGTTGTTCCGGACTTGCGAAGTGAATCGTTGCCGCCGGACCAAGTCCCAGAAAGCCGGTGAATGCGTTCCACGGGTTCGTTGCAGAATACCTGAATGAATCAGCACCTCCCGGTCCATCCCCGGCGCCCCGACCAAGCTGTCTGGCTGCCGAGTCGCTAAACCTACCCGAGAGTTTCGCCAGAAACTCCGTCATCGCCTGATGCACACAGCCTTCATACAGACCAAGCGGATCACTCAAGTTGATTGGATCATTCAACGTATAAGAATAGCGATTCAGGCTCTGCGGATTCGCAATTGACCCCTGCACAGGGTCTGGCTGCATAAACCTGCCGGTACTAAACGAGTGCTGACGATTGATCGCATAGTCGGTGCCGCTCTCACCATCCCGCTCGTAGCTTGTGAACCGATGCTTCTCAGGCGTTCCACTTGTCCCTCCTTCTTCACCGAACGGCAGATGGTTTTGCGTGCCTTTGAATGCTCCATTGCTGTCAGCGATCATCCGCGTTGAGAGTTTATCCGCGAGGTAATAGCTGGTTCCAACTGAACCCGCGGGTGCATTGCTGTACTCGGCCGTCACTTGAGAGCCTTCCCAGATGTAGTATGTTGTGACCGCGTTTGCGCCGGTTCCGACGACCTTCTTCACTCTCCGATTGGCAGAGTCATAGCTGTAGCCGGCCGCAGTGGTGTCGACGTTGGCGATTCGTCCCGCGGCGTCATACTTGTAAGAATGCACGCCATCGCTGGTGAGTCTACCGGCCCCGTCGTAGGTGTAACCCACTCCGTTCACGTTTGCGATTCGGTTGTTGGTCACGCCGCCGCCCGGTTGCTGCATTGTCACAGTCTGAGATGAACCGCCGCTGACGCCGGTCCGATTCCCCCATTGATCGTAGCTGTAGTTTCGCTGTGCGTAGTAGCCAGTCGCCGAAGCCAACCTCCCAAGGTCATCATAGGTATATGTCTCATTGCGTCCTACGGTATTGATTGTGGCCGTAATGCTCATCAACTGCCCGGTGTTGCCTGCGGTCGTGACTGCGCCTGAAGCTCCAGCCGCGGCCTGGTAACCGTAAGTGAGGCTCATCAACGTAGCGCCGCCGTTGTTCACTGCGGTTTGAGTCGTCGGTTGCAGCCGATCGGTGCTGTAGCCGTACGTCTCGGTGATCTTGTTATTCGTTCCCACCTCACCGATTCCCAGGGTGGTCACTTGTCCGGCCACATTGTACCCAATCGATCTCACATACTTCGATAGCAGGTTGCCGGCACTGTCTACCTTGTCCTCTCCGTTGAGCCTGCCTCTCGAGTCATGGTTCATCCTCACTCGCTTGCCCGATGGATATATCAACAACGTGAGCTGACTGGCTTGATTGTACTGATACTGCGTTTGATAAATATTTCCATCAATCGTTCGGGTCTTGCTTGTTGTTCTGCCGAACGAATCATAGACGTAGCTCTCCGTGCCTCCTCCGTCGGTAATCTGCCCTGCCTGCCCGTTTCCGGGAGCGGTAGTATTGTAGCTAATCGTCACATCCGCTGTAGCGGCGACGTCAGTGGGGAGGGGCGGCCTTGATGCGGTCGGGTCGTCGCTGCCGCCGATCCCGGTATACCAGGTTCTGATCAGACGATTGAGACTGTCATATTGAGAATGCGCCTCGACCCCGCGCACACCGTGCGTCCGTTTGAGCATCTCAGAAAAATCAGTGTACGTGAAAGTCACCGTTCCCTCTTCGGGCGTCGTCTCGCTTGTCATCCTACTGAGCGCGTCATAAACAAAGCTGCGAGCCTGTCCTCCCTGGCTAACGTCGGTGAGATTGTCGATCGCATCGTAGACATAAGTGGTCAGATAATTCGTATCATCAAGTACACCCGTTGCGGGATTCTGTTCGGTGATTTTTGTCAGCCGGCCCAGGCCGTCGACTTCGCTTCGGCGTTTCCGTCCCACCTGATCGGTGACAGTCGTCTGCGAGCCGTTGTAGTCGCTCTGGATGGTTTGCTGATCCGGCAAGGTTATCTTTTTCACTCGGGACAGATTGTCATATTCATTTGCCGTCCAGGCGGTCGGGGTTCCGATGCCACTTGCGTCTCCCGCGTAGGGATTCGACACCTGACTGACCCGGCCCAGTGCATCGTACTGTGTAGCTGAAGTATCGAAGCTTGTTGGCGATGATCCGGCCCCGCTCCCTGACCTGATCACCCGGCCTGCTCCATCGAACCAGCTCTTGCTGGTGATTATTTTGGGCGAAGGATCCGTATCTTTCTCTTTGTAGCTGACCTGTTGTGAATATGCCAGTTGATCGTTGCCGTTCGCGTCTTTGTCGACCTTAGTTGTGCTGCTTGCGCCGCTGGGACCGTTCGCGGTCAGCAGTCGCCAGGCTGAATCGTAGAGAAAAGAAGTTGGCTGGCTGTTCGGATCGGTAGTCTGCGTGACTAATCCAGTGCTGAAGTCGTATGAAAACGAGGTCGTCAGGAATGGCGCCGTACCGACTCGACCATCGGTCACGGTGTCAGGCTGAGAGTACCAGGTCGGCGTCAAAGAAAACCCAAAGGTCTTGAGCTGGCAGCAGGAAACTTCGGCTTCGACGACGTTTCCAAAGATGTCGAACTTAGTCGATCTCGGTATGAATACAGATGGTGTTATGCTGGAGTACGTCTTCACGTTAGTAGGATTGCCGCGTTTTGTGTAACTGGTATCAAAGCCTGAGTCGTGTGTTGATGGAATCGATGCATACGTCTGCATGCCATTAGAGTAATCATCGTACGTGATCACCGTTTTCTGCCTCTGCACATTCGCCTGATCGTCGAAGACATCTATCTGTGTAACAAGGCGAGTTAGGTTGACACTCTGATGTGGCGACGTGTTCGAGTATGAATACTCAGTTCGGCGAATAGTGGTAAAACCAAAATCCGCTTCGTACATTTTCGAGGCTCGGCCGTATACGCGGTCAGTGACATTGTACTCGAAAGCGGTCAGCGCGGTCTGTCCAGCTTCGTTAGTGGTTGACACGCTCTGAAGCAAGCTCGGATCAAAGAAATCGTAGGCATAGACCTGGGTTCCAAGGACAGTTGTGCCGACTTTTCGTTCAATGGTCGATACCTGGCCCCCTGCGCTAGTGGTGACTGTGTTAAGCAACGCACCAGTGACGGGCATGGTTTCAGTAACCGTGTCGCTCTCAGAAGAACCGTGCGATCGCGAGTAGGTATATTCGGTAGGCGTCGTTCCGTTCGGATGGCCTTGCCACCATTCCTTGCGGCTTGTGTATTCAGGCGCGCGATTAAGTTCTCCATCGGTTACTGTGGGGAAATTGTATTTCGTGTAAGCGATCTCGGTTCCGTCTGTGATCGCGCCTCCTGTACCGGTCATGTCCTTTCGCACTGAGATATCGCGGCACACCCCGTAGCTACTGTAGTCCAGGAAGAGGTATCCCCGACCTGTAGCCGGATAGTAGATGCGCTTGACCACCGTGAGTGGCGAGCTGCTCGCCGGACCGTCTATTGTGAAAGTGTCGTTGAAATCGTACTGGAGGGTTATATCCTGGTATTCGACGCGCATCAACTCACGCGGCAGTCCCGTAAGCAGATCAGGCGTCGTGACGGCAGCCAGGGCCGCGAGAGGTTTCCCGTTGACCGGGTCGGCAGGATACCCAGCGTCTCCATAGTAGTAGAACTGAATTATTCTCCCCAGCGTGTCAGTTATTCGGTCAAGCGAAAATCGGTTTGGAAAAGTTGCACTGTTGAACAGCCGATAATCCATTCCGATGACATCGCCGTTCCGGGTCTCTATCTGGTTCGGCAGGATCTTGTTGTTCATGTCGATGTAGCGAACAAGCGTGCCATCGTTATACCTGAGCTTCATCCCGGTGAAATTGTATCTTGTATAAAGCCCGTCGGCTGAAAGGTGGCTCCAGGTCTGAGTACTGCTATCGTAAGACTGCGCGAGGTGCGTACGAGTTCCATCACCCTGAACCAACAGGCAATTTCCCGGAGCGTTCACCGAGCCGACGCCAGAGCCGTCTCCGGTCGCCGTGCCATCGTAATTGCGGATGATTCTGCCATATCCAATGTTCCAGCCTGCGGCAAGCATTCCTTTGTTGTAATTGAATCTCATAGAAGTTGGAGATCCGCTGGTGTCCTTGTTCCAGAGCTGGCCGTTGTAGATGAGCGAGAGGTTGATGCCGACACCCCGTCCTCCAAGGCTCAGCACCGGCGCCGCGAATTCGTAGTTAGAGCTGCCGAGGTTGTTCTTCATCTCAGCGTGAACGCCTATCGCTTCCACTGGGCTGAAGCGGGGACTGCCAACGACATTTTCAATAAAGGTTGCTTGAGGGAAGATCTCACCGAATCCACCGCCCTGCGGGAGCGGTATGTTCGCCGAACGCCTCGAGAAAGATGCGCGAGTAGCCTTCAATGGATTCGATGAGCCGATGCGCCTCATTGCCGCTGGTCCGGCCGCGAACCTTGCGGCGGCAATTGACAAGGATTCTATTGATTGACTTTGTGATGCGCCCGTGATCCCGCGGTCGTCCCTTGATGATGATCGACTGGCTTCAACCTGCTTCTGCTCCTGAAGCGGCGCAGGCGTCGACTCGACCCCGAGCGACTCTGGATCGTCACAATCGTGAGCATGCTGTTGGTCCCACTCCGCTTCCGAGGTCCGCAATCGGGCTCCGTCCTCCACTTCCACAATCACGTTGGCGCGTCTGGTTCCGATCTGAACGGTAATGACTGCGTGACCTGGACTCATTGCTTCAACAGTTCCGCAGGAAGCCACGCTCGCTACGGCAGTGTTGCTGCTCGACCAATTCATCTGCGCGCCGTGGATGGTTTGGCGCCCCATATCTAACGGGACAGGAACCAGCGTGTAACCCTCTTCCGTATGTAACGAGAGCTTTCTTGGACAGAGCCTTATGTGCTGCGTTCGAGCGGCTCGCTCCGAAGGGCTTCCACTTTGCGCGCCTTCCGCTTGCGCGCGTCCTGTCGAGCGCCCGCGGTCCAATGCGATCCTGATTGAGTCGAACGCTTCGACTGCATCGCGGGCCAATGCGATCTTAATTGAGTCGAACGCTTCGACTGCATCCTCTCTTACAAATCGAGCCTGGGCCGCCGAAAATGGAAACGCAAGCATCCCGATCATCAGCGTGGCTGTAAGCGATCTCTTGACGCGAGCTGTTTGTATTTTGCGAGTCGAGACTGACATGAATGTTCTCCTGCGAAAGTGGCCAACGATTTCAATTGTCCTGCGGGTCAGAACTCCGCCGAGCATCCGACAGACTGGAATCTATTGGACCGCTCAAACGCCGTGCTCTGTTTACAGATTGAATCACACCATACATTCCGGCACTCACGTCAAACTTCATCACTGTCGAATGTATGCTGACGGCACGGGAATATCGCCAGTCACGGCAAACTGCTTATTGATAATCCCGCCCGTGCTCTTGATAATCCACCAGGTGCCATTGCTGGGTCTAAAAACAGCAACGTCGCACTTGCCGTCACCATCGTAATCGGTGGGCACCGGGATATCGTTGGGGATTCCCCACCCTATAACTGTTTGGGACACACCATCTGCACCAAGGATCCACCAGGTTCCATTGCTTGGCCGGTAAACGGCTATGTTGGCTTTCCCATCTCCGTCGTAGTCGGCGGGCACGGGAACATCACCAGTCACGGCAAATTGTTGATTCATAGTCCCGCCCGTACTCTTGATAACCCACCAGGTACCATTGCTGGGCCGAAATACAGCTATGTCGCACTTGCCGTCACCGTCGTAATCAGCGGGTACTGGCCTATCACCGGGGATTCCCCATCCGGTAACGGTCTGCGTCACATAATCTGAACCAAGGACCCACCAGGTTCCATCGCTGGGACGGTAAATCGCTATGTTAGCTTTCCCGTCTCCGTCATAGTCGCCGGGCACGGGAATATCGCCAGCCAGGGCAAATTGTTGATTGATAATCCCGCCCGTACTCTTGATGACCCACCAGGTACCGTTGCTGGGCCGAAATACAGCGACGTCGCAGGTGCCGTCACCGTCGTAATCGGCAGGAACAATTACATCTCCATTTACACCCCATCCCACAACTGTTTGCATGTTGGTGTTTGAATCAAGAATCCACCAGTTTCCGTCGCTCGGACGGAAGATTGAAATGTCGCTCAGGTGATCGCTGCCAAAGTCAAACCCGCCAGCCGCTGTGCCCTGGCCCGCTCCCTGCTCGTCTGTTGCGATCAGCCTGGAGCCGGCATAGATGTATTCTTTCGACGGGTTGGCAGGGTTAAAGCTGGCCGGCGAGGGCTCTTGCAGGTTTGTGGCCGGCCGACCCGCAGCCGGCCGCAATCCACGCGAGTAACCCAACATCGTCCAGGCGGTCATTGCGCTCAGCAAAACGAGAGCCGCAATAACGATCTGAGACCTTCGCGTCTTCCTGAACTTCGCCCCACCGGTTCGCCCTTCGATTCTCTTTGTCGACATCGCGCCTCCCCTTTCTTACGAGCACACCTCGCCCACGCTCGCCATTCGCCGTTCAGTATTCTTAATCAAAAGCCCCTCGATTATAGTCAGGCCCGTTTCATTGTCAAGAACTATCTCTCGTTGTTAGCGAAATATTTCTCTCGATCCCGTTGAGGTCTGCTCCCCGTCCGCGCGGGGGTTGTTTGCGGGAACTTCAAAATCGAACGCTCTCTCCTCCGCGAAGAGCGCAGAAGCGGCTGTCTTGTCGTAGAATGTAGCCAAGCCCGCCGGGCGTTTGCCGGCCGTGAGATATCGATGAGGGTGCTCGAAACAAAACAAGCAGGCTACATCGTCGCGGTGGCCGGGACTGCCGCAGTGACGCTCGCGCTGCGTCTCCTGGGTGAACGGCTTAATCCGACCACCATCGCGCTCGCAATGCTGTTGTTAGTCCTGTTCGTCGCGGCTTATTGGGGAGCGCGCCCTGCAATTGTTGCCTCGGTGCTCGGCGTATTCTGTTTTAACTTTTTCTTCCTGCCGCCCATCTACACATTGACCATAGCCGACCCGGACAATTGGCTCGCACTGATTGCCTTTCTAATAACCGCGGTTACCGCCGGACAGCTTTCGGCTCGAGCCAAGCGCCGCGCCGAAGAGGCCGAAGCGGGAAGGCGAGAGATAGGACGCCTGTATGATGAACTACGATCAGCATTCGAGCGCGCAAGCCACGCCGAAGCCCTGCGAGAAAGCGAGCGTCTGAAGTCCGCGCTGCTCGATGCGGTGACTCACGATTTGCGGACCCCGCTCACATCAATGAAGGCTTCCGTCACCACTCTGCTTGACGACGTGAGCTCCGCGCCCGGAGATGCCTCGACGGCGGCGCTCAACGACGAAGGCCGCCGGGAGATGCTCGATGTGATAAATGAAGAATGCGACCGGCTCAATCGCTTCATCGAGGCTCTTGTGGAACTTGCGCGGATCGAGGCCGGCGAGTTGAGGCTCGGGCGAAGGTGGGGAACAATTGAAGAGATGGTCGAGGCGGCTCTCGCGCGCGCCAGGAAAATCACGGATCAATACGAAGTGACCGTCGAGATCGAAAGAGATCTCCCGGTTGTCCTGGTCGATGCTCGAGCAGTAAGCGAAGTCATATACCTGATTGTCGACAACGCCGCTAAATACTCCGCTACCGGGTCCGCGATCCGAATAACTGCCGCGCGTGGAGACACGGATATGATAAGAGTAACCGTCGAAGACGATGGACCCGGCATTCCCGGCGAGTTGCGCGAGCGTGTCTTTGATAAGTTCTTTCGGGGGCCGGGCGAACGCGACGCGGGCCGGAACCGGCCATCGGGAATGGGAATGGGACTCTCGATTGCCCGCGGAATAGTCGAGGCTCACGGCGGCCGCATTTGGATCGAAGGCGGCGGTCGCGGGGCTCGAGTTCTCTTTACGCTTCCCATCGGCGACGAAGAGGCGCCCATCGAAAAGCTGGTAGTCAGTCACGCCGATTTTGGTGAACACCTGTAGGGGAGTCTCTCTGTGGGCGCCCCTCTCCGGTTACGGGGTAACGCGAGTGGGTCAGAAACAGCGCATTCTTATCGCGGATGATGAGCCACAGATCTCGCGCGTGTTACGGACGAGCTTGAGCACGCGCGGCTACGATGTGCGGGTCGCCGCCGATGGCGAGAGCGCGCTCGACACCTTCAACGACTGGCATCCGGAGCTCGTGGTCACCGATCTCGCGATGCCGAACATGGACGGGCTCGAGTTGTGCAAACGGCTTCGCCTGGTTTCACAAGTTCCGATCATCGTGCTTTCGGTTAAGGGCGAGGAGAAGACAAAGGTCGAAGCGCTGGACGCGGGCGCCGACGATTTCGTGACAAAGCCATTCAGCATGGAGGAGCTTCTCGCGCGCGTGCGCGCAACATTGCGGCGCGCTCCGGCTTCTTCAACCGAAGATGCTGACTCGACCGTTTTGGAAGCAGGCGATTTTCGTCTCGATGTCGAGACTCGAAAAGTGAATGTGCTGGGTAAAGAAATTCATCTCACGCCGAAGGAGTTTGAGCTTCTGGCCCACCTCATGCGCCACGCGGGAAAGGTTTTGACTCACAGAAAACTTCTCGCGGCGATCTGGGGAGCAAACTACGGCGAGCAGACCGAGTACCTGCGAGTCTTCATCGGACAACTCAGGAAGAAGATCGAGCCCGACCCCGCGGCCCCGCGGTACATTCTGACCGAGCCATGGATTGGCTATCGTTTTGACCCCGGCGTCTAACTTCTCAATCGTGAGGCACTGCCGACTAAAGAGTAGTGTTCTAATCCTGCGTTGCTGTAATAACGGCGAACATACCGGCAAATCTTTTTCACTAGCCCAGGCGTTCACGCCTGGGTACGCGGCAGCCAAACATTCCCTAGCCCGTTTCAACGGGCTTCGGGTTCGCCTTCAGGCCAGGGGTGGTCCGCGTGATTGGAGTTCGATGCGAAGCGTGAGTGCCATGACAGGCGGCACTTTCAGACCTTTGCTCAAGCAGGAAGGACAAGCCCCATAAACGGGGCTACGCTCAGTCGTGCCTCGATCACCCAGGCGTGAACGCCTGGGCTAGTGAAAAATAGAGCCGCGTTAGTGACAGAGCGTAAGAGTGACAAGCTAACCTCATGACGCACAAACACGGCTACCAACTATTAGCAACGCAGGAATATATCACCATCGACTAAAGTCGGTACTCTGAACGCCCGTGGCAAAAGTTGTAGATCGAAGAGTCATTCACTATGATGTGGCACCGTGTCAGAAGCCCAGGAGCAGCCTAATCTCGAGGACATATTCCGCTCGCGCGACTTTGGCGCGTTGCGGGATAACCTGTCGCGTTTGACTCCTCGCGACCTGGCGGAGTTGATCGGCGACGCGCCCCCTCACGAGCAGGCCGTGTTCTTTCGCATCCTCCCTCGCAAGCTGGCAGCCGCGACTTTTGAATACTTACCCACTGAGAAGCAGAGCCACCTTCTATCGTCGATGGCGCAAAGCGACACCGCAGCCATCCTGAACGAAATGTCGCCAGATGACCGGACGATGTTGCTCGAAGAACTCCCGGCCGAGGTGACCAAGGAACTGCTCACGATGCTGCCGGCCGACGAACGCGCGATTGCGCTGACGTTGCTCGGTTACCCGGAAAACAGCGTGGGGAGGCTGATGACTCCCGACTATGTGGCGGTGCGGCCGGAATGGACGATTCACTACGTGCTCGACTACATACGTGAGCACGGCGCCGACAGCGAGACCCTCAGCAACATCTACGTAGTCGATGGGCACGGCGTGTTGATAGACGATCTTCGGATTCGAAGGTTCCTGCTGGCGCCGCTGCACGAATCGGTTCACGAACTGATGGACCGTCGCTTCGTAGCGCTCAAGGCGACGGATGATCAGGAAACGGCGGTCGCGGTCTTCCGTCGTGAAGATCGCACCGCGCTTCCGGTGACCGATACTACAGGGATCCTGATCGGCATCGTCACGATCGACGACGTACTGGACGTGGCTGAGATAGAGGCCACGGAGGACATTCAAAAAATCGGCGGTATGGAGGCGCTCGATGAGCCCTACATGCAGGTCGCTCTTGGACGAATGGTGCGCAAGCGCGCCGGATGGCTGGTGATTCTTTTCCTGGGAGAGATGCTAACCGCGACGGCGATGGGCTACTTTGAAGAAGAGATAAAGCGAGCGGTGGTGTTGGCGTTGTTCGTGCCCTTGATCATATCGAGCGGCGGTAACTCGGGATCGCAAGCGGCGACGCTCGTGATCAGAGCGCTTGCGCTGGGCGAGGTCGGGGTGCGCGATTGGTGGCGAGTCATTCGCCGCGAGCTTCTGTCAGGGCTCGCGCTCGGATCGATTCTGGGAGCGATAGGATTTTTGAGAATTGCGCTCTGGGCTACATTCACGAACCTCTACGGTCCGCACTGGTTTTTGGTAGCGTTGACGGTCGGGGTAGCCCTGGTCGGCATCGTCCTGTGGGGCACGCTAACGGGATCGATGCTGCCGCTGATACTTCGAAGATTGGGATTTGACCCGGCAGCTTCGTCCGCGCCCTTTGTCGCGACGCTCGTTGATGTAACCGGCTTGTTGATCTACTTCAGCGTCGCGGCGATCATCCTGCACGGTACTCTGCTTTGAATTGTCCGTTCCAAACCGTTTCGATTCATGACTAGGCGACTGCCTTGAAAGGCCGAACTTGCCGCACGACTTGCCTACCGAGATCCTGTTCGGTCACATCAATATCGTATCGGGTCTGCAAGTTCATCCAGAAGCGGGGGCTCTGTCCAAAGTACCGGCCCAGTCGGAGGGCTAGTTCCGCAGTGACTGGGCGCTGTCCGCGGACCAGATGACTAACGCGCATAGGAGCTATACCTAGATCCTGGGCCAATCTGTACTGCGAAAGCCCAAGCTCGTCGAGGAGTTCCCTTAGATACTCACCGGGGTGCACAGGTGCAATGGTTGACTTGGACATAAGTTCTCCTCAGTGATAGTCGACGATCTCCACCTGCTCCGCATGTCCGCGTTGCCACACGAAGCAGATGCGCCATTGGTCATTGATTCGCACGCTGTGTTGGCCCTTGCGATCTTTCTTAAGGGCCTCCAACTGGTTGGAAGGCGGTAGACGCAAATCCTGAAGGTTAGTGGCCGCATCGATCGCGTTTAGTTTCATGAAAGCTCTCTGCTGAATATCTCGCGGAAACCTGCGCGTGAATTGCCGATGAAAGATTCGCTCGGTCTCCCGACAACGAAACGATCTAATCACAAGTCGATAGTAAACAGCGAGTTTACTATCGTCAAGTTTCGAGGCTCCATGAACCTAGCGCAGGGTGTGATTAAAACTGGGACCTGGGTGGGACTTAGGGCACCCGGAACTTAGAGCGAGGAATCGAGCGTTCCGCCCGGCAACCCCGTAGGGGTGCGATGTTTATAGTTACGGACGCCGACGTGGACTCCTGGCTCCGTTAGGTGCGGCATAGAGTTGAGCGCAGGAACATTTCACCCTACGGGGTTGGCAA
>DATNBZ010000239.1:0-68232 GCA_035607285.1 Blastocatellia bacterium
AAACAGCAGCGCAAGGCCGCGCAGCAACAGGCTGATCAACAGCAGTCTCAGAAGCAGGCCGACAAGCAGCAGCGCAAGCAAGCTCAGCCGCAGCAGAGCCAGCAACAAACTCAAACTGCGCAGAAGCAGGCCAATCAGCAGCGCAAGCAGCAAGCTCAGGCTCAGCAGCAGCAGAATCAGCAGCAAACTCAAACTGCGCAGAAGCAGGCCAATCAGCAGCGCAAGCAGCAAGCCCAGGCTCAGCAGCAGCAGAGTCAGCAAACTCAAACTGCGCAGAGGCAGGCCAATCAGCAGCGCAAGCAGCAAGCTCAGCAGCAACAGCAGACCCAGGCCGCTCAGAAGCAGGCCGACAGGCAGCAGTCTCAAGCCACTCAACAGCGCGCATCCGCGTCGAGCCAACAGGAGCGGGTTCAGCAGCAGCAATCGCGGCAGGCGCGATATCGCCAGCAACTACCCGAGGACCAGCGACGCGGACAACAGCGAATAGTTCTGCTACAGCAACAGCGACGCATGAACCAATATCGTTATCAGCAACAGTACATCTTGCGCTGGCAGCAGATTCGCAATCAGCAAGCGCGTAGCTACAACTCTTACTACGCCTACGCGCCGGCGAACTACCGGTACTCTCGTGGCGGCAGCTACTACGAAACCAATCAATACGGCGCAAACATGCTTCGACAGGCCGTCAACTACGGCTACGAGCAGGGCTTTCGCTCGGGGCAGGCGGACCGGCAGGATCGCTATCAGTCCAACTATCAGGAGAGCTATGGCTATCAGGATGCGAACTACGGTTATGGCGGTTACTACGTAGATCAGACTGACTACAACTACTATTTCCGCGAAGGCTTCCGTCGCGGCTATGAAGACGGCTTCGACGACGGGCATCAGTATGGCAGCTACTCCAACGGGAAGTACGCCATCCTGGGCGCCGTCCTCTCGGTAGTGCTCAACCTCGAGTCGCTTCGCTAAAGGTTGAGAGAATTTTTGTTACTCGTGATTTGCCTGTAGCTGCGTGAATTCACAGCTACAGGTTTTTTTCGTAAAGCTTGAGGGGTCCAATGACAAGGAAGATTCTGGTTGTTGACGATAATCTCGACACCCGCGAACTGACTCACCTGCACCTCACCACCGAAGGATTCGTGGTGGTCGTTGCAAGCGACGGCCGCGAGGGACTATATATGGCGGTCGCCGAGCAGCCCGACCTGATCATAGTCGACATCAGCCAGCCTGAGCCTGGCGCTACTGACCTGGTCAAACAGTTCAGGACACAACCCGAACTTGATAACGTGCCGATATTGGTGTTGACCGCTTTTGGTAACGACGAGATGGACCATGCGATCCGAGCCGGCGCACACCGGGCGATGAACAAGCCGGTGCATCTGGATTCGCTGATGGATGAGGTCAGGGGTCTGTTGGCGGAGTCAGAGCGAGGATAGGTTCAGCACGCCGCGGGGATTCAATTCACAACTGAAGTTCTCGAGCCGGCTTCATCGATGAGCCGATCAATAGTCGGCTTCAGATTGTCAAAATCGGGCTTTACAAGGTAAGCCTGCGCGCCCGCCTCGAGTCCCATCTCAATATCAGCCAAATAGCCTGCGCCCGAATAGAACATGATCGGCGTGTGCGGATCGAACTCACGGATTTGCCGGCAAAGCTGAACACCGTTGCTCTCGGTCAACCAGTGATCGAGGATACACAAGGCGAGCCCGCCGGACCTTGCGCTTTCCAAAGCGTCCCTCACCGAAGCGGCGATCACCGGTTCATAGCCATACGCGTCAAGCAGCACTCCCATCAACTCCCTGGTGTCCTCGTGGTCGTCAACGCAGAGAACCCGCTTTCTTGATGCTGATTCTGTTGCCATTTCTGTCACCTCACACCTTGGAGCCGGCGTCTTCGATACAAGTGTATCCACTCTCTCGTCGTAGCTTTCTCGCCGAGCAACAGGCTATCCTTTTGTTCGCGGGGAAGACGTTGGCCCTTGAAACCACTACCAATCGGTGTGCGGGATCGCCGTGAATGAATTTCTCGATGCCGATGCTGCACACCAATTGGTAAACTACCGTCACAATACAGCAATCGCGGATTCAATGCTGTCCAATATTAGACAGGAATAGGAATAAAGTTTCGAGCCGGAACAGTCTTAAGGATGCCAGGAACGCTGAAAGTGGAAACGGGGAACTAACCACGAAGGCACAAAGACACTAAGGAACGAAGTAAGCCGTTTGAGTGGTGTCTCAGTTTGTCGGACATCCAAACTGAGACAGCACCGCCGTGTGTACGAACCCGCTTTGTCACAGCTTTGTGACTTCGTGTCTTTGTGGTTAAGTTATAGGGTAGCCGTTGCGTTAGGCAATCGAAGCCAGGTAATTGGTGAGCTTATCTTCCATGACCATCAAATAGTGCTCTTCGCTAATCTCGATAAGACCAAGGTTACGGAATCTCTGCATGAAGACGCTGACGCGGGGCCGCGTTGTGCCGATCATGTTCGAGAGTTCTTCGTGTGAAATCTTCAGCTCTATACGTGTGCTGCCCGGGCCCTTCTTGCCAAGTTGTTTGGCGAGCTGCAGCAAGGTCTTGCCCAGGCGCTGTTCGCTATCAATCGTAACGAGATTGGCGATGACCGCCTGTTGGTCCGCCACGCGCACCGCCAGATACTTGACGAAGCCCTCGAGCAGCGAGTCCGCGGCCAGATGTTCGAGGAACCTTTCGCACGGCACTTGTTTCAAGAGCGTGTCTTCCATTGCCGTCGCAGTTTCCAGCCGCCCCGTCAGCCCTGAGAGGCACAACTCGCCAAAGACGTCTCCGGCGCCGTGGATGGCGAGCAAACACTCTCTGCCTTCAGAAGAGACCATCGAGAGCTTCACCTGCCCGCTCTGGATGAAGTAGATCATCTCGTCGCGCTCACCGATGGTGTAGACGTTTTCGTGGCTTGGGATGTTGATGGCGCGCGAGTTTCTGGTCTCGCGTTGCATGGACTCGCGCATCTGTTTTTTGAACAGAGCTGTTTCGGGATAATCTTGAATCATACATCGACCCTCACCTTCCGGGCGTTTACGAGGTAATGACTATCAATCACCCTTCGGGGCACAATGTAAACACAACCACGATGAAGGTTTCAAGATCGGAATCCGTGTCAATCCGTCAAATCCGGTCATCCGTGGTGGTCTATTGCTTTGCGGGGATCGACCACCGATGACGCGGATTTGACGGGTTCTCACGGATCAAGGGAAACCCGGCCAACTATTTTCGAGAATGTCCCCTACTGCACAGAAACCGATCTCGAACAGGCGTAGCATTCGAAGTGTAAGCCGAAGTGAAGCGGAGTCGGGATAGCGCGCTGAGCGCCCGACACGCACGGATGAACTGCACCTGGAGGTCGAAATCATGCTTTGGACAATTTTGGTTATTCTGCTGGTCCTGTGGCTGCTGGGAATGCTCGGCGGCGTTGGTGGTTCGTTGATTCATTTGCTGCTGGTTGTTGCAGTGATTGTGCTGGTCTTCAACCTGATCAGCGGGCGACGGGGCATCGTCTAAGCGAAAACACAACGCGTCAGATAGCCCAGAGCTGAGTGGCTCGAGAAGTGTTCCCCGCCTCTTCTCCTGCGTCTGCTGCCGTAATAATCATTCCTGGTGGCGCTGGAGTACGAAATGACCGATTCGGATATGGTGGATCTCTATGAAGAGATGCTCTGGGTAAAGGCGACCAACAGCCGAATCAGACCGATGCTTTATGTCTCATCATCCAGGGACCTCGAGTGCAACGTGCTGATGCTGCTAAATGCGGCTCCTGAGCTAAGGCTGGCGCGACACGGGCACCTGATCGTAAGCGGACCCAGGCAACAAATCAGGACAATTTAGGTTCCTGATTCGGATTCCTGATCTAAGGGCGCTGCTCGGTTCTGTTTTGTGGTTGTTCGGACTACCACGCGGCAGCGGCGGTGGTTGATTATCGCCTTAGTAGTAGTGGGGTATGAGCGTGTTGCCAGCAAGCAGTCCTCTGCGTCCCCGGCGTCCGCGGTTTTCCCTGCTCAGTAGCCCGGAATCAACCGCAGAGGACGCCGAGGACGCAGAGGAGAAACGCGAATGTGAGCGAGCAACACACTATCACCCGACTATCGCCTTAGTCAGGGCAGTGGAGGCAATCCAAGGGAGGTAGAGAATTGAGTGACTATATAGAAAAACGAGTAGTAGTTCAGGCTGTCCCGGTTGGGAGAACCCCCGTCGTCGAGACTCGGATTGATTCAGTAGTCGGCGAACGTCGAGGGATGTCAGGAGTCGCAGTCGCCGCTTTGGTTGTGGCAGCAATCGCTGCCGCTGTCGTAATCACAATGCTGATCTTGAACAGTCAGCAAAAGAGGAGCGATGACCTACTGGCCCAGGAGCGAGCAAGAACCGCCGCTGCCCAGCAGGCGCCCGCTCAGCCATCGCCGCAACAACAGCCGCTGATCCTTACGTTGCCCGCATCGCAGCCGGCTACAGTGGCGCCGGTACCGTCTCCCGTGGTTACTGCTGTTCAACCGCCTCCAAGTTACAAGGACAGCGCGCCTTCGAACGCCGCTCTCGAAATAGACGTGACGTCGCTACTGCAGAACGACCCGCAACTGCGCACCTACGCGCTCGACGTGAAGGTCACCGATGGCACCGCAATACTGAGCGGGAACGTGTCAGATGAAGCGCTCAAGCAATTGGCAGGCAAGCTCGCTGGAACGGTCCGCGGTGTCAGGAGAGTAGTGAACGATATCGCCGTGAGACCTTGAATCCGTCAGAAGCTGTAACGACTCGACAGCGTGTTGCGAAGCGCGACGCGCTCAGCCACACAGAAGGGGAACACGTATGGATGCACTGGAGCTATTGAAAGCGGATCATCGGAAAGTTGGAGATCTTTTCGCGCAGGTCAATGCGACTGAAGACGAAAAGCAACATCAACAGCTTTTCGAGCAGATCAAATGCGAACTCGAGATCCACAGCCACATAGAGGAAACCGTGTTGTATCCTACCTTTGAGAAATACGGCGAGCTGAAAGCCATAGTCCTTGAAGCCTACGAAGAGCACAAGCAAGTAAAGACACTCATCGACGAGATCACCGCGTTGAGTGAGGGCAGCGGACGCTTTGATGCAAAGCTCAAAGTCATGGGCAAGAACGTCAGACAGCATGTCAAAGAAGAAGAGGACGGAATGTTCCCCGCCGCGAAAAAGTTTCTTGATGGAAGGCGGCTCGAACAGCTCGGGCAGGAGTTGGAAGAGGCGAAGAGGCAGTTCGTGACACCGTCCCGTAAACACGCCAGCGCCGGCTGACAGAGTCCGACAAGCTGCCGGCTTGTCGGAGGGTCTTCTCGTCGAGCTGGAGATCTTACAACGCGGACCTCGACAAGCTGGCAGCTTGTCGGACTTTTCTAAAGTCCGAGTGTAGTCGGACGCTATCGATAAAGGAGTTCAACATGTGGAACAAGGATGAGATCAAAGGCAAAGGTAAACAGATCGAGGGTGCGGTAAAGGAAAAGGCCGGGCAGTACGTCACCAATCCGGACCTCGAAGCCGCCGGCAAAGCCGAGCGATTTGAAGGAAAGGTCCAGGAGAAGGCAGGCGAGTATCGCCGTAACGCTGCCGGACTGCTGGAGAAAGTGGTCAAAGTCGCTAACGGTAAGCGTTAGTTCGGAAGTCATCCGATTGGATAGCTAGCCAGGGGACGGTAACGTGAAGCGCGGCGTAACTGTTATGCCGAACGATCCCAAACAGATTTGAAACAGGAGAATAGTAAATGAAGATCAGTAGATTCATTGTCGCGAGCGCGCTGCTTTTTATGGCCCTCGTTGGTACATCTTTCGCTCAGACTATCGAAGTCACCAACACCTCGCAATGGGTTTCCGCGAGGCGTCAAATCCTTGCAGTCAAATATATCGAGGATAAGCAAACGGCGGTCAATATGTCGGGCACATCACTTGTGCCGCGAGCCATGGGGAAGGCTGATGTTGAGTTCAAGCACGGCCGTTCGCGGATCAAGCTCGAGATGGAGAACCTGGGGCATCCGCAATCGCTGGGCGCTTATTACACCACCTACATTCTGTGGGCAGTGGCTCCGGAAGGACAGGCTGAGAGCCTGGTGGAATTGCCTATAGCCGGCAAGATCAACCTTGATGCGACGACGAAACTTCAGAACTTCGGTCTGATGATCACCGCCGAGCCTCACGCGAGTGTGGCGCTGCCGAGTCCGGTGATCGTGGCCGAGAACTCATTGCGCAAAGGGACGGAAGGGAACATCGGAGTCAGTAAAATTGAATACAGCGGCGATTCTGGAACTCTCTATGTCGTCACGTCGCCGAATGCTCCGGCGTTGAATGCGGACTTCAATACACCGTTGTTGATTCTGGGAGCACGTCGCGCAGTCTGGATTGCAAAACGAGCGGGCGCCGGCGAGTTTGCCGCTCCGGAGTTGCGATCAGCAGAAGTGAAGCTCGAGGCTTTGGAGCAGAGTTGGCCGGGATCGCGCGGGCACGACAGCGAGCGCAAGAATGCGGAGAGACATGGCGGACAAGCTCGCGACGTTATGCGCCTGGGCGAGCACGCTCGAAGCCTGACGGTCGAGCGTCGCATTCAAGCGAGACTTGCGGAGGAACGACGTGACGCCAGCAACACTATTGCCCAGGCTCAGTCCGATGCCGATCGCGCGCGAACGGATGCTGACCGGGCTACGATGGATGCCGATCACGCCAGAATGGAAGCTGAACGCGCACGCAGATCGGAGCGCGATGAAGCGGCAAGGGCGGCAAGTGACGCCGCACTATCACGCGAGCGAGTAGCGCAGGCACAATCGGAAACCGAGACCGCGAAAGCGAATGAAGCGACCGCATCCAACGAAGCAATGCGGGCGCGAATTCAGGCCCTCGACGCATTGCGTGAAAGAGACGCCGCGCGAGAAGGGCTCTACGTCTCGCTCTCGGGGATTCTTGAGACCAGGCGCGAGGCTCGCGGGCTGATCGTCAATCTCTCGGATGTCCTGTTTGATACCGCTCAGTCGACGCTCAAGCCGGGCGCTCGCGAGAAGCTCAGCAAACTGGCCGGCATACTCCTGGCTTATCCGGGTGCGTATCGGATCGAGATCGAGGGGCACACTGATTCGGTGGGGTCCGATGACAGCAACCTGCGGCTGTCACAGGGACGTGCTGACTCGGTACACGACTATCTGTTACACAGCGGCCTTAAGCCGGATCGCATTATGAGCGCTCGCGGTTTGGGCGAGACAACTCCAGTCGCGAGCAACGACACCGCGGCCGGAAGGCAAGTCAATCGGCGGGTTGAAATTATCATCGCCGATACCGTCACTAAGGCTCAGGCAGGTAATTGATGAAGATCTCACACGAATGCCGGAGCGAGTTAAACCGGGCATGTGTTTGAAATCAATTTGGAGTGCGGCGCGGTCTGTGCGTTCGCGCCGCTTTTGGCTGATTAGTTTGAGAACAAAGGGAAAGCGGCGCGAACGCACAGACCGCGCCGCACTCCAAATAAGCTGCATCCTGGAGGTCAAGCTATGGGACGCAAGAAAAAGGCTGGGATAGGTCTAATACTCGAGCGGTTTTCACTCAAAGCTACGAAGGCAACCGGAACCTCCGGGGCGTTCGTCATTGCATTGGCGGTGCTTATCGTCTGGGCAATCTCAGGGCCGGTCTTCCATTTTTCTGATACCTGGCAATTGGTGATCAACACCGGAACGACCATCGTAACCTTTCTGATGGTGTTTCTGATTCAACGAACACAGAACAAGGATGCGCTGGCGATACATCTGAAACTCAACGAAATTGTCGCTGCCGTAGAGGGCGCCAGTAACCGGCTGATCGATGTCGAGGACCTCACCGAAGCCGAGATTGAGGTGCTTCACAAGCATTACCAAAAGCTGGTAGCCCTGGCAAAACATGACGCCAAACTTACCGAAACTCATTCCATCGAGGAAGCCGAGGATCGTCACAAGACCAAGCACGCAAAGCGCAAGCGCGCGGCATGATCGCAGGAACACCGGTTTGGTCATGTAAGGGCCTCCGTGGCCGCCCCTCTTCGGGTAGTGGGGTGATAGTGTTGCTCGCACATTCGCGTTTCTCCTCGGCGTCCTCGGCGTCCTCTGCGGTTGATTCCGAGCCACTGAGCAGGAAAAACCGCGGAGGACGCAGGGGACGCAGAGGACTGCTTGCTGGCAACACGCTAATACCCCACTACCCCTCTTCGGCACGCGAGGTTTGAGCAACGAGGGGCGGCCACGGAGGCCCGCCCTTACATGACCCTCACTTTCGCCGCTACACTCCAATAGCCGCGAGGTTTGGGTGAAGCCGAAACAACACTCTTATTCTGAAGAGAACCTCGACGCGCTCGAGCGCGTTACCTTTGACTATTTCCTGAAGGAAGCGAATCCGGAAAATGGTTTGGTTCCCGACAGCACTCGCCAGGGATCGCCGTGCAGCATTGCCGCAACCGGATTCGGGCTCGCGAGCTATCCGGTTGGCGTCGAGCGTGGATTCATCACGCGCGATGAAGCGATCACACGAACCCTTCTCACATTGCGCTTCTTTTGGAATAGCGCACAGGGTCCCGAACCGGACGTCACAGGCTACAAGGGTTTCTATTACCACTTCCTCGACATGAAGAGCGGACGCCGCGCCTGGGATTGCGAACTGTCGACCATCGATTCGACGTTCTTGATCGCGGGCGCACTGACCGCCGCGCAGTATTTCAATCGCGACAATCAAGATGAATTAGAAATTCGCACGGTAGCCGACGCGATCTATCGCCGGTGCGACTGGCAATGGGCGCAGAATCTGGGAGCTACAGTCACGCACGGCTGGAGACCTGAAAGCGGGTTCATAAAGTATCGTTGGGAAGGTTACAACGAGGCGCTGATCCTTTACGTTCTTGGGCTTGGATCGCCCACTCACGCCTTGCCCGAGGAGAGTTACAAGGCCTGGGCAAGCACGTATGAATGGAGGAGCCTTTACGGGCGCGAGTTTCTCTACGCCGGTCCGCTCTTCATCCATCAGCTCTCGCACATGTGGATCGACTTTCGGGGGATTCAGGACGACTACATGCGCGGCAAGGGAATCGACTATTTCGAGAACAGCCGCCGCGCAACTTACCTTCAGCAGCAATACGCGATTTGCAATCCGCGAGGCTTTCGAGGTTATGGTGAATACATATGGGGTCTCACGGCCAGCGATGGCCCGGGACCGGCGCGCAAGAAGATCGGAGGCAAGCTGCGGCAATTCTTCGACTATGAAGCGCGCGGCATTCCAGACGGTCCGGATGACGGCACGCTGGCGCCGTGGGCGGTGATCGCTTCACTTCCGTTTGCGCCGGAGATTGTGTTGCCGTCGATGCAGTATTTCGACGAGGCGTATCCTGAGATGACCAGCCACTACGGATTCAAGTGCAGTTTCAATCCGACGTTTTCGACAGGTTCAGGGAATGACAAAGATTCAAGCAAGGAGTGGATCTCAAAGGGATACTACGGTCTCGATCAAGGCCCGATAGTTTTGATGATTGAGAACTATCGTACAGGCTTTTTGTGGCGGCTGATGCGCGGTTGTTCTTATATAGTTGAAGGGCTTCGCCGCGCAGGTTTTGAGGGCGGCTGGCTGCAGGAGCTCGAGTAGGTCGTTGGTCGTCCCAATCCTGATGCTCCCCCGGCGTCCTCAGCGACCTCTACGGTTGATCCCAGCGACTGATTAAGAAAACCGCAGAGGGCGCCGAGGACGCAGAGGACTGCCAACACCCATCGGCTCGCGTGCCGCATCTTGGAATAAGACGTAATATGATTAAGTCGTCGCCCTGTTGAATAACTTTCGGGCGAAGTTGGGATCCAAAATGCGACAGAAGTCCATTCAAGCCGCCGGCATGGTTTTGACCCTTTCTTACGCCGCTTTCATTATTTGGATTTATGCGACGGAACCGCGAACCTTTAAGGAAGTCGCCACCAGCGCGGAGATCGCCGTCGGGACCTACCAGATCGACCAGGAGAAGTTCAATAGCGCACTCGCGCTTTTCCGGCGCGAACAATTTCGAGCCGCGCGTGACGAATGGTTGCGAGCCGATCCCGCTCAAGGCGACGCGCGCACACAGTTCTATATCTCTTACGCCTTTTACCGCGAAGGCTGGGGCCGTGTTTACTACGACCAGGATTTGATCAAGCAGGGGCTGGAAGCCATCAACCGCGCAATCAGTCTCACCCCTAACGGTTCGCTCACCGTCGACGATCCAGACTTGCAGATGCATACCGCCGCCGAAGTCAAAGCCGAACTGGAACAGGCTAAGGAGCGAAGCTGGTCCGATCTCAATCCGTTCAAGATCTTGCGCACGCGAAAATAAAGCGGTGATGATGCCCCTGCTGTATGTTGATCAAAATCAGCGTGACTGAATTCCAGTGATGAGCTCAAGCATGACGGAAAGGAATCGTTCAACAAATCGGGTGCTGGTAAGTTTCATTCTGCTGCCGGTGTTGTTTTTGACTGTAGCGCTGCTGGGAGGTCTGCGAGTAAGCGCTGACGACCACGCGTTCATCTTCATCCCGCCGCCGCTGGTCACGCTTCTGCTCGCGGTACTGTTAGCCTTGCTCTTCGTGCGCGGCAACCTCATCGAGTTGCCGCGATGGGTGGCGAGCACTAATCCGCCAGTGACGAACGTTTCGAATGTCTGGATGCTGCTGACCCTCTTTTTCGCATCGGCGCAGGTGTTCAACTCGGTCCTGCCTGAACGCGGACTGCTTCACTGGTTGTTTTCTTTCTTTTTTCTGTGGACGCTCTGGAACAATTTGTTCTCGTGGTTTGACGCGCGCAGACTATTGCGCAGCCTTGTGGTTCTCTTCGGGACTGCGTTCGTGCTCAAACACCTGCTGTTGGCGGGTCTCTATGGTCAGGAAAGGGGGTGGCTGCAGCGAGTCGCGGGAGCGCTGTTGCAAGGAGTGTCGCTCGGCACACTCGACGCGCCGTCGTTTGCGCCGGCTTCGGGTTACATCTCTTTCTTCACGCTTGCGCTGTTCGTCACCGGATTGCTTTTGATTCCATTCGTGCAAAACAGCGAGGCTCATGAACCAGGGCATTCAGTTATCGAGAATCAAAAAAAGCTGCCTGCTTCCGATCGCGTAGTCGCGCACGAAGCGATCCTGGAGAATTCCAGTGCGCCCGTTAGAGAATTAGATGGGATACCAAAAGAAGGCCTGGAAGAGTAAGCAACAGCTCCCTTAATCAAAAGCACATACTCGTTACGCGTCGCCCTCAGAGCATCCGGGCAAAACTCCTGGCTTTTTACCTGCTCATAAGTCAATCGTACAGACCAAATTCAGTGAAGTCTGTTCAATACTAGACGGAACCAAGAACAGTTCTGATCATAGCGGCCAATTATTTTCGAGATTGTCCCATACGGTACAGAAAACGAAATCGAATGGGCGTAGCATTCGGAGTGTAAACGCGAGCGGGGAGAGAGCCGCGAACTCGGGTTGATTCACCTGTTGCTTGTTATTCCGGTCATCGTGTTGATCTTCAACACGCTGAGCGGCGCCGAAGTCGTTAAGCGTCACGCAGCATGCGCGGCACGTATATTGCCCTTTTGAGGTCTACGACTGCTTTGAAGCTTGTAGGCGGCCAGTTTCGGGACGTTTGGCGGATTAAGTGATCTATTCCAATGCAATCACAATTCGGCCGGTCCTTTGTATGGCGGTATCGGAAACCGTGAAATAACCGATACGCCCTGATTTGATTTTCTGAATTCCCAAAGGAGGTTTAGGCCATGTGCAATCACGAAAAAAAGACTGCGATTGTGGTCTTGTCGCTGATGATGGTTATGGCATTAGTTGCTCCGGCGTTAGGACAACGCCGAGCTACGGTGCCGGTGGGTACGGTCATACCATTAAGGATGGATACTTATCTGAGTTCGGAGTCTTCCCGGGTGGGTGACCGCTTTAGTGCGACAGTTCTTCGCCCGGCCGTAGTTGATGGCCGAGTAGTGGTCCCGGAAAACACAAAGGTAGATGGACACGTCACGAGCGTGACTTCCACCGAGCGCGGGACCCGAGCAGGGACGCTTGCGGTGACGTTCGACAGAATGGTTCTTTCTCCCGGCGGGTCTGTTGCGATCGACGCCACGCTCACGCCGCTCAACGACGAATGGCGACGCAACGTTGAACGCGACGTCCGCTATCAGGAGGACGCTGCCCGGACTCGCCGCGCGGTGGTCTTCCTGGGCGTCGGTGAAGGAACTGATGCGATAATCGGAATACCCGAGAGGCGCACTGAGACTACAAGAGTGGGGTCGATACTTGGCAGCCTGCTGGGCAAGGGCTACAAAGCTGAAGTGCGACCCGGCGCCGAGTTCGGAATGATGGTCGAGCGCTCGTTCGAGGTTGAAGCGATCTCCCTTGCTCGTGATCGAAACTTCAATGACAACGATACGGGAGCGGCTTCTCAAACTGTTTTGACTTCGGCTGATTCCATTCGGGCCGCTCAAATCACTCTCAGAAGCAGGAACTACTACAACGGTCCAACGAATGGCGTGATGAATCAGGCAATGCGCGATGCGATTAACAGGTTCCAGCATGACCGTAACATCACAATAAGCGGGGAGTTGGACGTCGCGACAGCGCGAGCGCTTGGCATTCCAGTGGAAGTGGCCGGCGCACCCGCACAAACTGCATTCACTTCGGCAGAGTCAATTCGATTTGCTCAGATAAGTCTTAGGGATCGTGGCTACTATACGGGCCCGATCAATGGAGTGATGAATCAGCCCACGCGCAACGCGATTCGCCAGCTCCAGCGTGAACGCAATCTCAACATGAGTGGTGAACTTGATCTAAGCACGGCACGCGAGCTTGGGATCGCCAGCGATTCCGGCATTGAGTCCGCGGCGATTGAAATCATGAACGCGCGCGCGGAACGCATCGGCCCAGGTTCGATTCGCATCAGCGCTGACTTGCACACTCAAGGCAGCGGCTGGCAGGTCTTTGTCAATCGGTTTGTGAGCGGCAACACATTGCACGTTTATGTGCGAGGAGTGGCGCCGCGATATCAGGCCGGCACGGCCGTTGATCAACATGCGTTCACTGAGACGTACACCGACTTGCCAAATATAGCGCGGGTGATTATTCACGGTCCGCAGCGTGATTTCACGGCTGATCTGCTGCCTGGCGATCGAGGCGGCAATGTTGGCGCCGCGGGAATCGGCAATCCTCGCCAGATCGCTCTTCTGGCAAATCGCCTGTTACAAGACTTTCAGCGCGAGCTGAACATGCGCAACAATCGCGGACAGGTGATCTTTGATACGCGGCGCGATTTCAGGCCCAGCGAGGTTGAAGTGCTTTTTCAGATAACGAGCTTGCAGGCGGCGGCTGAACTCTACAATCAGTTGACGACTTCAATAACTGACCCGGATGCAATCAAAGGCGCGGCCGGCGGGCTGATGAGACAAGCGCGGCTACTGGACCGGATTATGAGGCGCGACTCCCATCTGACCATGTCATCGATAGTGAGCGCCGACTGGCAGCAGTTGCAGGCGGAGCTTGCTCGAATCAGCGTAACTGACGTCAACCCGGATGGCGACATATTTCGCTAGCAGTGTTAATGATGGGAGGAGATGAAATCTCCTCCCATCGTTTAGTTACGGAGTCAGATCATTTCTTCGAGGAGTGACGGCCAGGTCCGCGTCAAGAACTCAGACGCGCCGAATCTTTGTTAGTTCTCACCATCAGGAGTCCTTTACGCCGTCGGCGGCAGTTCAAGTCATACCGATGACTTATTCTCAAACTTGTCCTTTATTGCACTGAAAGCCATGCGCGCTGAGCCTATCATATAGGGAAGCACGGTTTCGGGCAGACGTGTCGAGGTCTGGAGATGCTGAGATGATGGAAGTTACCGGATTAGGGATGGGGCTTGTAATGACCGGGGTTGCGGTGGCAATGGGCGGGCTCATGCTCGAAGCTACGCTCCTGGTGCTCCGCAGAAGAATTCGAGTGACGACGCTCATCGCAACACTTGAGCCTGCCACCGTCCAGTTGATTACTGGCGCGTGAGAGTCAGGTTAGAGCGCGCTCGACGAGCGTCCGAGGCCTCACAACAAACCTGATAATAAGAAGGTTCCTGAAGGGAGACATGAAAATGAAGCCAAAGATAACGCAGGTGCTGCTAGCAACAGCGGCAGTGATCATGTTCGCGTTGGCGGCGCCGATGGCGATTGCCCAGCAGGACAAACCTGGTAAGCCTTCGGCTACGGGCCAAATGAAGGAAAGCGGCAGGGAAGCAGGCAGAGCAGGAAAGAGCCTCGGCCACAACTTCAAGCACGGCCGCCTTCGCCGCGGAGGCAAGCGCTTCGGCAAACATATTGGTTACGCCGGCAGGCACGTGGGACGTGGGACAAAGCACGCGTATAAGACAGCGGTAAAGCCATAATCAAACTGTGTTTTTCGGGGAGGCGCCGTACTCACCAGTGGACCACGGCGCTTCTCGACGCCGGCTATCAACTCGCCCTGGCTTATCAAACTCACCAATCGTCAGGGTCGCACCGTTGCGCTCCTGAACGAAGAAAGGAGAGCACTTCATGAACACGTCCCCACCAACGGAAGTGAGATGATCAGGGCGATCCGAATCCGCCGGCCGTGCAACCGCAAGCCAGGCAGGTGTTCACAAGGAGAGTTATGAGTGTAGAAGTCGACAAGAGCAATGTGTTGTTAGACGAAGAGCGCAGACTCGCTTCGCATCAGGAGGTCAAGGCCTCGATCGATGACGATGTGAACGCGCGTATCAAGCAGGAGTCAGCACGTGTCAAGCCGGAGGAATCGGCCGAAGTGGCCGGCGTTGCCAGCGCGCTAAAACGCAAATCGGTGCACGAAGCCGTGAGTACCGAACGAGAGCTCGGGCGCGGCAGGGCCGCGGCGCGGATTTCACAGGTGGTCGATTATGTCTTTTACATAATTTATGGTTTGATCGCACTGGAGTTCCTGCTGGGCTTGATGGGTGCGCGGTCCGGCAATGGCTTCGTTCAGTTCATCGGAGCGCTAACTCGACCGCTGCTTGCGCCGTTCGAGCGCATTGTGGGAACTCCGTCGTCCGGAGCGTTTCAGGTTCGGATCTCCTACTTGTTCGCGCTTATTGTGTACGTTCTGATTCATCTCGCAATCAATGGCGCGTTTCGCTTAGTCGCGCACCGCAAGGTAACAGTGTAAGAGATGATGCGATCGGCGTTCGCCGGCTGCATACAGGGAGAAACCATGCGATACCGATCAAGATCGATTATTTCTGCAGCACTCACGGTGCTGCTTATCGCGGGCGCGGCGTATTATTTCTACGGCTACCGCAATCGAGACATCTCGTCGGACTTCAACGCGGCAAAGGAGTACACCGAGGACGCGGCGACAACCAGCGCCGTCAAGAGCGCCCTCGCTTTGAATAAGAAGAGCTCCTCTTTCGACATTCACGTTAACTCGATCGATAGTCCCGGCAAGAGTGGCAATGATGTGACTCTAACCGGGCACGTGCCTTCCGAGGAGGACAAACGCGAAGTGGAAGCGATCGCGCGCGGCACAAAAGGCGTCGACAACGTTGTGAACAATCTCGAGGTCGATCCGAAGACCCAATCCGCCAATGCCGAAAAGCAATTCGTCCCCGACCTCGAAATAAAGGCAGCGGTGCTTCAGTCCATCCTCAACAACCCGGCCCTGAAGTCTCAGCAGATCAAGGTTGATGTTAACAACGGTGAAGTAAAGCTAAGCGGCAGTGTTGGAAGCTCAGCACAGAAGACTGCAGCCGAAGCGGCTGCTCGAGGGATCACGAATGTGCGTGACGTCGATTCCAATGCGTTGGCCGTGACAACCGCCGGAGCGGGACAACCATGAAGGTGCGTCTGATCAAGCCGGGTATCTCGGCGGCACCCGAGAAACAAGAAGACTCGCCGGCCAAGGTTCCAATCATCGACACCATTCAATCATGGGTGCGCGAGTTTCGATCCAGGAAAACCGATAAATCACTTCTGGACTTCAAGCGAATAAGGAATCTGGGGAAAAGATAAAAAGACTGTATAGACTCGTGTGACTAAAAGTGGGACCCCGGGAGCGAACCGCCCGCGACTCTTCGCGGAGGAAGTGTCCTGAGAATTCCCTGGAACCCCGTAGGGGTAAAATGTCTATAGTTGGCGAGTTCCCTATGTTGCCAACCCCGCAGGGGTGAAATGTACCTGCGCTCAACTGTATGCCGCTCCTAACGGAGCCAGGAAATCCAGGTCGGCAGTCCGTAACTATAAACATCGCACCCCTACGGGGTTGCCGGGTCGGAACGCTCGATTCACTGCTCTGAGTTGCTGGTGACCTAAGTCCCACCCAAGTCCGACTGATATGTGAACTCCTAATCACACTCGCCGTAGACTGTCCGGTCTGCGCTTGCTTGCGGGTGTGCGTCACCTTTGCGTTTGATTCGGGGGATTGCTCATTCACCGATTCCGTTCCTGGAAAGCAGTTCTTTGTTGATCGCCTGAATTAGATCGAAATAAGGAAGCTTGCGGAAGTTGTGATCGAAGAGATAACGAACGTTATTCCAGAGCGCTTCCCGGGTTGTGTAGCCCGCAGGCAGTACGCCGTCGCGGGGATCATCAAATCCCAACTCCATGCGGAGCGGGACCAGCAGCTCTCTCAGCAACGCGTCTTCATCATCGGTCGCGGCTCTTGCTCTGACTTGCTGGCATAATGATGCGAAGCCCTCTCGGTTAATATTCGTCACCGCGTTCTCCTAACATCCGCCTCATACCTCTACAACATGGTTCGACATCGGTTCGCTGCTGACAAGAGTAACGTCAGGGATATTGGATTGTTCGGTTCCACACGAGAAACCGCCTCGAGGGAGAGGGCAAAGGCTTCAGGTGCTATCTGAATGTGAGTGACGAACGATTCGAAGTTGAATCGGGGCATTGATGATATTCAACTCGTCTCTCAGTACTTGAGAAGCCTTGAGTTGGTCATCGCCAACTTCAAACAGGGGCCGCCACTCTGAGGACCTGAGAGGATTGTTGACTTCGAAGCGCCAGTGCGTCTGCTGTTCCATAGTAATACCCGAAACCGCTTTATGGTACAGAGTCAGTTCTAACGAGTCTGTTCAAAATGATACAGAAGTGAAAATATTTCTGCGGAAACTGATCGTCCTCTCTCCTGAACGTGAACCGGTCTCCTATTGAACAGAAAGTTGTACGGCGTGGTGATAAGTTGATCCAGAGGGCTGTAACTTTTGTCCGCAGGAGGAAACCATGAGTATTGAAGAGAGAATCGGTCAGGCTGTTACGACGCTGAATGAAGAGGAATCCAAGGAGTTCGACTGGCAATCCAACAGAGACGACGAGAATCCGAAAGACCTGCCCTGGCCGGAAGAAAATGAATCGAAGGAGTAGCTCACCTACCCGAGACATTTGGCAACGTAATTGCTCTGATGTTTACGGCGTCGGCTGAGAGACAAAGAAAAATTCGACATTTGTTGGGCGCCTGCGTCTTTGAACGAAGTACGCGATTCACAACAGTGTTTTGATTTGCGCCGGTTGTGTTTGACTTTGCTGCGTTCAGGCGTCGACGAAAGTACATGCGTTCTGACGTTGTTCGACAGGCGAATGCTTGCCGTTGAGTGTCGTCTGGTCGATCGCGGGGATATCACTGAAAACAAATTCAGAGGAGCAATATGGATCAAATGAACAGTAGCAATAGTCTCACAGGTAATGAGGATGGTTACGGGTCACGAGGCGGATCACAGCCTGCGGGTGTATCACTCGATACAATCAAGGAAGCTGTTGCCGACAAGTTACACGCCGCCGCGGGAGCAATTCAACAGAAGGCCGGACAGAAGCAGCTAGACCAGGGCGGCTACATCGGGCAGGCCGCGGGATGGCTCGACAATGCAGCAGAGTACGTTCGCGACGTAGACCCGCAAAGGGTTAAGTCGGATCTTCAAAGACAAGTGCGAAGCAATCCCGGGCGCAGCCTGCTCATAGCCGGAGCTGCCGGGCTTTTTCTTGGCATTCTACTGCGGAGGTGACCGGTATGGAGACGCGAAGAGGATTCGAAAGAAGAATCGAGGCGAGTATTCCGCGAGAATCGTTCGGCGAGTTGCTAAGTCAATTGGCGACCAACTCCGCGGCCCTGGTCCGTGATGAGATCCAACTGGCACGGCAGGAGCTGAGCGATAAACTCAGCGAATTTCGCTCTGGCATCCTGGTCCTAGCAGTCGGAGCGATAATCGCGTTCGTCGCCACCCTGGCGCTAACGGCCGCGGCAATCATCGGGCTGGCTCATTATGTCGGTCCTGGTTATTCGGCTCTCATCATTGGCGCGGCGCTCGCGATTGCCGGGGGCATAACGGCTTCCGCGGGAATGGTCCAGGTAAAGCGCATCAACCTTGCGCCAAAACAAACGATCGAGACACTCGAGGAGGATAAGGAATGGCTGAAAGAACTAACCTAGCAACTCAACCTGGCTTTCAGGACACGACAGTGGATCGAAGCGCATTCGCGATTCGTCAGGACATAGCTGCCAAGCGAGAGTCTATTTCCGAGACGGTAGACAAGCTTGGCGATCGCCTGCAGCAAACTTTTGACTGGCACGAATACGTCGCCGCATATCCGGTTGTCGCCCTGGGGTTGGCTGCTGGAGCCGGTTTCCTGATAGCAGGCGCCTTCAAGCGAAAGCCAACGCCACAAGAGCGCATTCACGAGGCAGTTGCTGAACTCACTGAGGACCTGGCTGACCGCGTGGGTGGCGTCATGGCGGGAGTGATACAGAAAAAGATGTTCTCGGGCGGTGCAGTGAAAGCGGCAGCGACAACGATACTCGCAAAGGTGGCGGTAGATTTTCTAAAGAGCCGGCCAGGTGGCGCGATGGCCGGAGACAACTCGAGACCGGGACAGCCACAATCCCGGTACAGCGCGCCGCGCAATTCCGATATGAATGTTCAACCGGGCAGCTTCTCTACGACCGGTAGCAGGGGCTGACATTAATCTATCAAAGGGGAAAATACATGGAATCGAACAAGAACATAGCAGAGCAGGCCAAACCAGGCGGTACTCCTAATAAGCCCGTTTCCAGCGGCGCGTCGGGTCCGGCGAGCAGCGCGACCCAACGCGCGCGCGAGGTCGCCTCCGATGTCGGCAGCGGCGTCCAGAACGCTTACGACCAGACGGTGAAAGCTGTAAGCGACGCTTACGACAAGACCAGCGAAGCAGTAGCGAACACCTACGATCAAACAATGACCTACGGACGCGAGAATCCCGGCAAGCTGACGATGATCGCGTTTGGCGCGGGCATCGGAATAGGCATACTTCTGGCTTCCGGGCTTAGCGGCGGTCGAAGCCGAAACACCCGTTTCGCAGAACCGATCGTGTCGGCGCTTTCGCAAGTCGCTCTCGAGTTGTTTAGATAACGAAGAATCGGCTTATTAAGACTGACAACCAAGCCACAGGGGCTCTGCCTCTGTGGCTTGCTCGATTTGGCACTTGATCTCTTCGATTGCGCGATCGCGTATTGTCTCGCCTTTATCCTGCTTCAACTGGCTGTGCGAATATCACCTTCGCATGTTCGTTTTCTCGAGGGGGATGACGTTGATAGTGGTTCAGTCTGTGGCGCGGACCCCAATTAACCGCTGATTTTGCGCCGCCTTCGGTACGCTGATTCACGCAGATCAGCGAAACGCAGTCAGCGAAAATCAGCGGTTAATTCTTTCTTGGTGCTTGAAAGAGTCCGGCCTGAACCACTATTACCGATGATTTCAGCCCTCTAAATTGGATAATTGTCCAATATTGCACAGCGCCGTCTTCATCGGGAGTTTATACTAGGGTAGTCGTTAGCATTAGCAGTAGAAAAGCCAATCGGCGAACGGACGGAAGAGGAATGATTCAGCAGACTCCGCACGCAGATCAATTCAAAGAACAGATGCAAGGGTCCTTGCTCAGTGAAACGAAGAACTCGAGCCCCATCAAGATCGGCAAGCACAATCATGTTTACACGGTTGGCGACGAACGCGAGACGGTGTACTTCATCGAAAAGGGTCAGATCAAGCTGGTAATGGTTTCCGAAGAAGGCAAGGAATGCATGCTTGCGATCCACGGCGCGGGAGATGTTTTCGGCGAGCTATGCCTGTCCGGGCTTGGGGCCCGGCTCGAAACCGCGACCGCAATGGAAGACTCATTCCTGAAAGAGATTCCGTGCGGCAAGTTTCTCGGGCGCCTGGCTACAGACAATCTTCTCGAAGGCTTCATCAAGTATCTGGCCGTTCGGATTGCGGACCAGCAACAGGTCATCGCCAACCTCGTCACGGTTGATAGTGAGCAACGCCTGGGGAAGACTCTGTTGCAAATCGCCAAAAAGCTCGGCAAGAAAGACCCGCGGAGCATTCGCATCGAGGTCAAGATTTCTCACGAAGAATTAGCCGCTATGGTAGGCACTACGCGGCCGCGGATCAGCGTATTCATGCAGCGGTTCCGCAACCTCGACCTCATCGAATACAACAGTGAGCACCATCTGATCATCAAGGAACACAAGCTCACTGCTTACCTGTCTTCAATCCTCTAGCTAATGTGTTAAATTACTGGTCCTGAATTTTCAGGGCCGACTTCAGAGGGGAAACGACCGGCGCCTCTCACCAATCTCGAAAGGTTTACGACAAGTTCTGCTATGACGAATACACAGGAGATTCTCTCGCACGATGCACAACAATTTTCGGAGCCGGCGCGATCCGACCGGAGCTTGAAGTTCGCAGGCAGCAGCGATTTTCAAATCGAGCTTCGACGCCGGATCGATGAGTTCTTCCGAAGGACCGGACGGCGGCAACGCGATTGCCCGCAGATGTACGTGAAGACCGCGATACTCGTCGTACTCTTCGCAGCGTCTTACGTAATGCTGGTGTTCGTCGCTCAAGCGTGGTGGCAGGCGCTGCCGCTGGCGATACTGCTTGGATTAATCACCGGAGCAATCGGCTTCAATGTTCAGCACGATGGCAGCCATCACGCGTATTCGAACTACGATTGGGTCAACAAAGTGATGGCAATGTCGCTGGATGTGATCGGCGGCAGTTCATACCATTGGTATTGGAAACACATCGTCTACCATCACACCTATGTCAACATCACAGGCCACGATACAGACGTCGACATCGGCGGTCTCGGCCGCTTGACACCGCATCACCGGCGGCGATGGTTTTACCGTTTCCAGCAATTCTACTTCTGGCCGCTGTACGGGTTCATGGCCATCAACTGGCACCTGGTGGGTGATTTCCGAGACGTGATACCGGGACGAATTGGAGAACACAAGCTTCCACGCCCGAAAGGCTGGGAGTTGGTGGGATTCATCGCCGGCAAAGTGAGTTTCTTCGCACTGGCATTCGGAATCCCGTTTCTCCTGCACCCGATCTGGGTTGTTGTGTTGTTCTACGGCTTGGCGGCCATGGTGCTCGGCCTCGTGCTGAGCGTTGTATTTCAATTGGCGCATTGCGTGGAGCAAGCCGAGTTTCCGTTGCCCGGAAAAGACACCGGTAAAATCGAAAACTCGTGGGCAATTCACCAGGTTGAAACCACTGTCGACTTCGCGCGCCGCAGTCGCGTGGCGGCCTGGCTCCTGGGCGGGTTGAACTTTCAGATCGAACACCATCTGTTTCCCCGAATCTGTCATATTAATTACCCCGCAATCTCGAAAGTGGTCGAGCAGACCTGTCAGGAGTTCGGCGTCAAGTACAGCGAACATAAGTCCTTCTGGTCAGGGGTTGCGTCGCACTTCCGCTGGTTGCGGCAGATGGGAATGCCGGACACGCCTTGAGAGCCTAATCTCGAGACTGTTCAATACTGGACGGAAGAGGATTCAGTAAAGGCGTATACTGGTGTTGATACAGATAGAGGGAAACTATGAGAAAAAGCAACGCCCGACTAAGACTTATTGCTGAGAGTACCATACCGTCCACCCGATTCACTGACACGGCCGGTAACCCAAGCGAAAGTTATCACTGGGGTCACATGGCAGCGGTTCGCCGCGAATGGCAACACGAGTTCTGGCTCCCGTATGTGAATGATGTTGACTTTCCGCTGTCCGAAATCATGAGCATTGAAACTCGAGTGAGAAGGGAGCTCTATCCATGAGCGCTCCAGGATTAGAACCGAGCCCTTCGCCTCATCAGAGCGCGAGTCAGGCGCCGCTGGCCGCCGGGACGAAGGCTATCTATCCGGGTCAGGGGCCTTGCCGGATTGGCCGGGTCGTCAATAGAGATGTTGATGGAGTGGGCGTGATGTTCTACCACTTGATCATTCTGGACGACAACGGCGGCGAGTTATTCATCCCGGTAGAAAAAGCGCGGGCCATCGGTGTCCGGCTGCTGATGAAGAAGTCGGAGGTCCCGAGACTCCTGGCTCATTTCAAGAAGAGTGCCAAGGCGGCCGATAATTGGAAGCAGCGAGCGATCGACAACAATAAATTGTTCACGTCTGGATCGCCATTTGACCTTGCTGAGATCGTTGCCTCTTTGACCGAGTTGAGCGGTACGAGGTCTTTGACACTTGGTGAATCCGGGACGCTTGACCGGGCGAGGAGGCTTCTGATTTCTGAAATCTCCGAAGTGATGGGCGAGACAAGGACAGAAGCGGCGGAACAAGTAGACCAGGCCCTGAAGAGCGCTAACAAAGGGAATAAGAGTGGGTAATGTAACCGGACGAAGCGGTAAACAATCCGACCGGTTGAATCAAGAACCAACAGTGGAAGACTTAGACGATAGGCATCTTCAATTGACGTGTTATTGATGTTGTTACGAACCGCGGGAGAGGCCGTGGGGACGGCCTTTCCTTGACCATCCGGCCTCCAGAGTATAATCTTGATGGGTCTGTAATACAGCAGAAAGCCATCCGGTCTAAGTGGTAGCCGGGATGACTCCACGAAATGCCACTTGTGGAGTTCCCAATGCCGGCGCCGGCCAATCAACCTCAATCACAGTTGCGAATCCGCATCTCCATCGGCGCGTAGCCGCCGATCTTGATTTTGAATTGATGACGGCAAGTGCGGACAAGCGCAGCGGGTCGTTCCGCTTAAAAGGGTGGCACGTCCTCCGAAGGGCTACGTATCTATGATGACGAGTCTGGTTGACATTGCTCAAGCGGAAAGCCGGCTTGCTTCAGGTGAGCAGGCTTACGCGTTTGAGATTAGCGACCGAGCGACGATGGTCGGGCCAGCCTGCGGATTTGGATCGGATTATCTTCGTCACCTCCGCGCGGAAGGCCGCTATGCGGAGACTCTCGAAGAGGCGACTCGAGTCGCCGTAGCAAGGGGCGCGACAATAACCGGAATCTGGTTTGTGAAGACGGTTACTGAAGCTTAGAGCGCCCCAAGTATCGAGTCAGGTATCGAGTTAGGAATAGACAGTGAAATCAACGCAATTGCTAAATGAACGTCCGTGGACGCTACCGTGGTGGAAACACTCCGCGGGGAACGGCCCCGTTCTATTCTATATTGTTATCGTTCACCTGCTGGCGGTTCTGGGACTAATTCTGTTCCCGCTGCCGACCTGGCGGGTGCTTGCGGTCACTCTTATTGTGACTTCAATCGGTGGAATCGGAACATCTGTCTGTTATCACCGAAGCCTGGCGCACCGCTCGCTGCGGTTGAATCGAGTTGTTGAAAACATTCTCATCTTTTTCACGATCTTCAACGCCTCCGGTGAGCCGATGTCCTGGGTGGCGAATCACAGGCAACATCATTCCAAGGCTGATACCGCGGAGGATGTGTCGAGTCCGCGATACGGAGGCTTCTGGTGGGCGCACATTCGATGGGTCTATCAGTGGTCCGGTTCTGAGGTCGGACGGTGGTGCCCCGACCTGGACAACCGAAGATATCGAGTGTGGCGCAGAGTACAAATTCCAATAATCGTTCTCTCCGTGTGCGCCGGTTTCGCTTTAGGCTGGCAAGCTTTCTTCTGGATTGGCGCGATCCGATTAGTGTATGCGCTACACTTTCAGATGTTCGTGAACAGCTTGCTTCACATGACGCCTGGCCTGCCCGAAGGGGTGGACTCGAGCCGGAACATCTGGTGGCTGGGACCGCTCCAGTTCGGAGCCTGGGGAGAAAACTGGCACAAGAATCATCACTCGGATGCAAATGCGGCTCGCTTTGGCCACAGATGGTGGCAGATTGATGTTGGATGGTACGTGATCGAGGCGTTAAAGCTGCTCGGACTCGCCAGCGACATTAAGACGCCAAGAAATAAACTTAGAAACAAACTTAGCGCTAATGCAAGAAGGGCCGGGACGCCGCAGGGCGCGGCCTTTGAACGTCCACTAGCCATACCCATTTTGAAGGACGCTGAATGACCACGCTAGACCAGCAAGTGCTTCAGACTATTTTGCGCGAGATTGACTCCCGGCTTAGCCAGGGATTTCTGCCTGTGCACAACGGCCATTTGCAGGAGGTTTCTCAAAAAGAGGAAACGCTGGAATACCTGCTCTTGATGAAGAAAGAGGGGTTGATCAGCGGAGACTTGATCACAAAGGGCGCCAATAGCACCCCTTACCGGATGACCAATATCAGGCTGACATATCTAGGAATTCGAGTGCTACGGTCCTAGCGTGACGCCTATATCCGCAATGCAAAAGGGAGACTATTACGATGCCCAAACACTCAACCGCCAAAGAACTGCGAGTGCCCGACGGACAGGAGCGATTCGCGACCAGATCCGAACGTGACGAGATCGCTCGGCGACTCGATGGTCAATTGACTGGTCCGTTGGCCAGCACTTCGGACCGGCGCGAATGCGGCGACGAAGTCAATCGGTTTCTGCTCTGCAAGCTTGTCAACGATGCTTCAAAGCAAATAAAAGCAAACGCAGAGAGGTCGGGCGAAACACTTCCGATGACGATGATCGTTAGAGGTGTTCTGCGCTCCTTCAGGCTTGCGGCAATGGACAAAGATGGGCCGCTGGTTGGGTCGGTGTTGGATATGCCGGCACTTACGACCTTGAACTCCAAAGTCCTCCAAAGCGAGATCGCGCGTTATGATCGAGCGAGGGCAAAGAGAAATGAGGCGAAAAATTCGCGCGCCGAGCGGCCCAACGAGAACACGGGAGCTGTTGAAACCGCTATTAAGTGGCGCGAGCGGCTTGCGGATGCATAAGACAGGAAGAAATATGAAAGCCCGGTCTCTCAATCCGGGAATGCATTCACATCCTGAATGGAGCGAACTATGAAAATGAAGATGGGCGACGTCCTTGTGTACAAGGATTCTGAGATGTCGGCGCGGTACGGGACCGGAGTCGTAACCGCAATCACAAATGAAGAGTATTCAATTCTCTGGTCCGGGCGCGGGTTGACTAAGTACAGGCGCGCGATCCTGGACGACAAACTCGAAGATATCTTTCAACGAGGAGAGAAACAAACCGGCCTTCCCAAAGAACGGCATTTACATCTGGGGCCGTCCAAGATCGGCGTAGCATTCAATGAGAATTACGATCGCGCAAGACTTGAAGTGCTTTGTGACCAACTGAAGACTTCCGGAGCGCGCAAAGCGAAGGACGTTGCAGAAGGGCTGGCGGTAGAGTTGTTCACGAAGAAGCTTGCGTTGCGCGGAGCTGCAAAGAACGTACTCTTGCAGCTCGCCGAATTGTGCAGCGCTCGCAGCGGGGCCAGTGATGAGGCTCAGAACATATCCAAAGAACTGTTCTTCGGTTACGTGCTGAGGAAATCGGATTTTGCGGCGGTCGAGACTGAAAAATGAGGTTCGATCTAAGACTCGTTTGCTACTAGAGCTTCCGTCTGGGCGGCGAGTATCGACGAACGAATCTTCTCTTCGCGCCTCGCAATAACTTTGATCTTTTTTAGCTCTGTTCCTTTGACGCCGAAGAACGTCGCCATCTCGATGATTTGGCCGGCGCCCTTGAAGTCTTTCGGGTCCGCGCAGAATTTTTCTATCCCCGGATCAAACTCACGGCATCCCATGGACTTTGGCAGGTTCAGACCGAACGCGCATTCGGCGTTATTGCGGTACTGCAAACAGAATTCACAAATTAACATCTAACAATAATCCCCTGGCGGTCATCCTCGCAGTAATAGAACCGGCGGTTCCAACCCTCGCCGCACCGCAAACGCTGTTATAGAAGTTTGGGGAGCGCTTCGTGTGAGGCCCCGGAAAACCGGGAAACCACCGGCAAGCAGAATGAGGCAGCGTGCCCGATTCCCTGAAACCGTAACGCGAGCACATCGGATTTGTCAACGTGAGATGCTTTGCACCTCAGATGCTTTACGCCATTTCACCCGCTTAGTTTGACAACGTTCGCAACGATGAGATAGGCTGAAAGCCCGTGAAGGGAGAAGCGGTCGCGATCATCCCTGCGCGGTACTCCTCAACTCGATTGCCGGGTAAGCCACTCCTCCCCCTCGCAGGAATTCCGCTGATAATGCATGTCGTCGAACGCGCATCAAACGCTCGGTTGGTCTCGCGAGTCATCGTCGCTACTGACGATGAACGGATCGCCGATGCTGTTAAAGCTCACGGCGGCGAGGCGCGGATGACTTCGCCCGAGCTTACGTCCGGCACGGATCGAGTCGCGGCTGTCGCGGCGACGCTTGACGATGAACTCTTCGTCAACGTGCAAGGGGATGAACCGTTGATCGATCCTTCGACCATTGACGCGGCAATCAACGGGCTGCTTGAAGACGACACGCAGTTTGTTCAAATCAGCAGCACCTCAGAACCCATTACCGAAGTTGACGACGTGTTCAATCCAAACGTCGTCAAAGTTGTGAGCGGCGCGGACGGGTGCGCGCTGTACTTCTCACGCTCGCCAATTCCTTTTGTCAGACCGGCCGCGGGACTCTCGCTTCGGGAATCATTGCGAGCCAATCCTGAATTGTTATCGAATTATCGCAAGCATTCCGGGCTCTACGCTTACCGAGCCCGCTTCCTGGATATCTACCCGGAACTTAAGCCCTCGCCTCTCGAGCTGCTTGAATCACTCGAACAGCTTCGCGCGCTGGAAAATGGCTTCGCCATCAGAGTCGTCCCCGTCGAGCATCGATCCATCGGCGTTGATACGCAGCAGGACTACGAACGAGTAAAACGGTTGATTGAGGAGGACCCATCATGACCAAATACATATTCGTCACCGGCGGAGTTGTCTCGAGCCTGGGCAAAGGGCTCGCGGCTGCTTCAATCGGAGCGTTGCTTGAAGCGCGCGGTCTGAAAGTTACTCTCCAGAAACTCGACCCTTACATCAACGTCGATCCGGGAACGATGTCTCCTTTTCAGCACGGCGAGGTTTTCGTTACCGACGACGGGGCCGAAACCGATCTCGACCTCGGACATTACGAGCGATTCACTCACGCCGAGCTTTCTCAAGCCAACAACTGGACCACCGGGCGAATCTATCTTGCGGTCATCAACAAGGAGCGGCGCGGAGACTACCTCGGCAAGACCATTCAAGTCATCCCGCATATCACCAATGAAATAAAAGACGCGATACGCGCGGTGGCCGACTCAACCGACGTCGTGATAGTCGAGGTGGGCGGCACGGTCGGCGACATAGAATCGCTGCCTTTTCTGGAGAGCATTCGTCAGATGGGCAACGAAGTCGGCCGCGAGAACGCCCTGTTCATTCACCTCACGCTCGTTCCGTTTATCGCCGCTTCCGGCGAACTGAAGTCCAAACCTACCCAGCATTCGGTCAGGGAGCTGCGCGAGATTGGTATTCAGCCTGACATTCTTCTTTGCCGCTGCGATCGTTCGCTTCCAAAGGATATGAAGGAGAAGATCGCGCTCTTCTGCAATGTTCGTGAAGAAGAGGTGATCACGGCCCAGGATGTTGAAACCATTTACGAAGTGCCGCTGATGTTCGCTCGCCAGGGACTTGACGACATGATCGTTAAGAAACTCGGATTGCAAGCGGCCGAGCGTGATTTGCGCAGATGGTCGGAGCTGGTTGAGACAATCAAGAAACCCGATGCCAATGTGTCGATCGGGATAGTCGGCAAATATGTCGAGCTTGAAGATTCCTACAAGAGCTTGCACGAGGCGCTCGTTCACGGCGGCATCGCGAATCGCCTGGGCGTGCAGATTCGATGGGTCGAATCCGAAGATCTGATGGACGATACAAACTGGGAAGAGAGATTGCGCGACTTCGACGCGATCCTGGTTCCCGGCGGATTCGGCAAGCGAGGCATCTCCGGAATGTTGCGCGCGATCAACTACGCTCGTCGCGAGCTGACGCCCTACTTCGGAATATGTTTGGGCATGCAATGCGCGACGATCGAGTTCGCGCGAAACGTGTGCGCGCTCGAGGGCGCGGACTCGACCGAGTTCGACGACGACACGCCATACCCGGTGATCTTCAAGCTTCGTGACCTGATCGGTGTCGAAGCCATGGGCGGGACCATGAGACTCGGCGCATATCCCTGCCGCGTTCAGCCCGGTTCGCTTGCTGAAACGATTTACGCCGCGAGCGATATCAGCGAACGGCATCGACATCGCTATGAATTCAATCCGCGATACGAAGACCAGCTTGGCGGTCACGGCATGGTCTTTTCAGGGAAGTCGCCGGATGGAAAGTTTATAGAGATCGTCGAGTTACCCGACCACCCGTGGTTTCTCGGCTGTCAGTTTCATCCTGAGTTCAAGTCGAAGCCGCTCGATCCGCATCCATTATTTGTTTCCTTTGTTCGGGCGGCGTATCAGCACCGCATTCAGGACGAAGCGAGCGCGGATCGCGACGAAACCGCCGCCGGCGCGCGTGAAAAAACCGCTGAGGGCTGGAAGATCGGGGCTTCCAGCAATGACTAGTACTCAGTCACCCTCAAGGTGATTGCCCTTACAGGACTTAATCAAGACGACCAGTTCCTGGAGGCTGATTTGTTTGCGATTCGTTTGATTCCATTGGCCGCGCTCGCCGTGCTTCTGTTTCTGCCGCCTCGCGCAAACGCGCAAGACCTCTTCGAAATACAGGTCTACCCATACGACACCGTTGAGCCTCGGCACACGATGGTCGAGTTCCATATGAATTACTTTCCAAGTGGAACGAAAACTACCGAGAACGGTGAGTTGCCGAACAATCATCAATTCCACTTCACGGTGGAGGTGACTCACGGGCTGACAAAGCACTTCGAGCTGGCAGGCTATCTGGTTACGGCGATCGTACCCGACGTCGGGCCAAAGTTTGCGGGGGCGAGAATCCGGCCGCGCTTTCGCTTGCCGGAGGAGTGGCGCTTGCCGTTCAAGATCAGCATCAGCACCGAGCTGGGCTTCAATAAACATCAGTTCGATCCAAACACGATCACGCTGGAGATTCGTCCGATTTTGGAGAAGGAGTTCGGCAAATGGTACCTATCTCTCAATCCCGACTTCAGCAAGTCGCTTCGAGGACCGGACTCGCATCGAGGATTCGAGTTCGAGCCGGGGGTCAAGGTCTCATACGCGGTCACCAAAAAACTAGAGCCGGGTGTCGAGTACTACGCAGCCACGGGTCCGGTGACTAACTTTGAAACGCCGCACGATCAACACCACCTGATCTTTGAGACTCTTGATGTCAACGCAGGGCCGGACTGGGAATTGAATTTCGGAGTAGGGCGCGGGCTGACCGGCACAAGCGAGCGCTGGGTTGTGAAGTGGATCATCGGGTACCGGTTCAAGTTTTGAGATTGCTGCTCTGCGTCCTCGGCGTCATCTGCGGTTTTCTCGACCAGTGGTGCAAAACAACCGCAGAGGACGCCGAGGACGCAGAGGTTTGTTTCTCGCAACACGACGTGCGCTATCAAGTAGTCTACTCAGGCGCGATGGTTTGATATACTCTGTAGCTGTAATGAACGCCTGTTCGCAGTGCAATAATTCATCCAGCGTATCCCGCGTATTGAAGTGCGCGCTATGCTTCAAGCCTGTCTGCGAGAAGTGCGCGACAAGGCGTTATGCGCAAATCTTCTGCTCGCATGTTTGCGCGCAATCGTTCTTTCTCGTCGGCCAGGATGAGTCAGCAATGGAATGACGTTTTTCTGAACCGGAGTAGAAGCAATGGATCTGATTGAACGACCCAGGAGGTTGCGGCGCACGGAGGCGATTCGCGCTCTCGTGCGTGAAACCCGATTATCGCCGGATGATTTCGTCTACCCTCTGTTCGTCTGCGAAGGCGAAGGAGTGCGTCGCGAAATATCGTCGATGCCCGGCGTATGCAATCTGTCGCTTGACGAGCTTGTTAAGGAAGTCGAGGCGGCTCGCGCAACCGGCGTGCGGTCCGTGATCCTGTTCGGCGTGCCCGACAAAAAAGATGCCGCGGGCACTCAGGCTTATGCGGAGGACGGCATAACTCAACGAGCGATTCGAGCGATCAAGCGCGAAGTCAAGGACACGCTGGTCATCGCCGACAACTGCCTTTGTGAATATACCGATCACGGCCATTGCGGCGTGATCGAAGCCGGAGAAGTTCTGAACGACCCTTCGGTCGAATTGCTGGCTCGAACGGCGGTGTCTCAAGCCGAAGCGGGCGCCGACATCATAGCGCCGTCGAACATGATGGACGGATTCGTAGCCGCGATTCGTGAAGCTCTCGACGCGTCCGGGTTCGAGCAGATCCCGATCATGTCTTATGCGGTCAAGTATGCATCGGGGTTTTACGGACCGTTTCGCGAGGCGGCGCAGTCCGCTCCTCAGTTTGGCGACCGGCGCGGATACCAGATGGACCCGGCCAACGCGCGAGAGGCGATGCGTGAAGCCGAGCTTGATTTCGGACAGGGCGCGGATATGCTGATGGTGAAACCGGCGCTCCCTTATCTCGATATCATTCGCGCGGTTCGTGAGCGGTTCGATGTGCCGGTCGCGGCTTATCAAGTGTCCGGTGAATACTCGATGATCAAAGCCGCGGCCAAGCTTGGCTGGATCGACGAGGAGCGCGTCGCAATGGAAGCGCTTACTTCGATCAAGCGCGCCGGCGCGAATATTATTCTTACGTACTACGCTCGCGAGATCGCCGCACGGCTTGGATAAATCTTGGGTGTAAGGTGTAAGTAGGGAAAAGCCCCCGAACCTTGCCTGCTTAATTTAGCGTTGAGCCTTCAGGCCTTAGCCGAGAATGAGCCTGTAGCGAAGACGGCAAACATTGAGCTTTCCGGCTTGCGCTACAGGCAGACTTCCAGACCCCTGGGTGCCCGGCCCAAGGGGTTCAATTCAGCCCTACTCATTGGTTGGTCGCCTGCATGCAGGCGCATAGCGGCGTCGCGTCAATATAGAAGTAGGCCTTCTCAAAGAAGACTGACTGACCATTCGTCGAGGCGAGCCTGATCTTAAATGTGTGAGCGCCTGTACCGAGCTTTACGCACCAAGTGTAGTAGATGCCGTTGTCGTGCATATCGCCGTTGCCTCCACCGCCATCGCCACCAGACATGCCGCCGTTATAGGTGACGTCGTAGTTGAAGTGCTTCTGTGCGGTGAGCCATCCCGTCGGCAGACTTTCTGCTTGACCAGCCTCAGGGTTGAAGGGCAGCTCAGAGGATGCATTTGTATAGGTGGCACTGAGCAGAAGGCCCGCGCCGAAGTGAGTGTCGCCTGTTGCCGAAATGGTCAGGTACACCGTCATGGTACTCGAGGGTACGAATACCGTCTTTTGGTAGACAACACTTCCACCTAACCCGCCCGCCGCAGGCGCGGACGACGACATAGCTTCACCTTCATTCCAGTATCTGTACTCCGCTGAGAGGCGGGTCAAGTTTGCCTGGGCCTGTGCGGTCGGTATGCGCATACCCAGCGGGAAGAGAAACGTAACTACCGCCATGAACATTATCAAAGTGGGTGCAAATCGGTTTTTCATTTCCTGTCTCCTTGTTAAGTCGCGCTAATGCCAAGCGCGGTTGAGGCTAACGTTAATCGGTGGTCTGAGCCTCGATTCACGGCTGGTGAGGCTTGACCTGTTGTTGGGAGGGCTTGTTCGCCGAGGGCGGCCGGTTAACCTTTTTCAATCGGTCGAGAATCTCCTGGGCTTTTGCTTGAACAACTGCGCTTGGATCGCTCAGCATCATCTCGGCGATCTGCGCGGCTTCCGGTTGGTTTGCCATCGCGTCCAGGGCCAGGAACCTGACGTCCGCCGACTGATCGTTAAGCATCAGATCGCGCAGAAAATCTGCTGGGATCTCCAGCCCCTTATTTGCTGCCAGGTAAAGAGTCTGTGCCCGAACCGTATCGTCGACATCATGAAGAGCCTTGAGGACCGGTCCCATCGCTTTATCGCGCTTACGGTCAATGAGAGACTCGATGGCCCGAGACCTCACTTGCGGGTCTGGGTCCGCCAGCATTGGCTCAAGTTCTTTGGTGCTGGCCCACAGCTCAGGCGGAACCGGCGCATAGCCCTGGGCCTTACCCCTGGGGTAAACCCAAACTACCTTCAGCGCAGCCGGGCCTTCTTTATCTGCGCCATAGAAGAAAAAGGCATCATAGTCTTTCAGTATTTGCCGGAGTCCTTCTTCCAGCATGACGTCTTGAAAGCTTATTGAAGCTCGCTCTTCTCCGACGCCAGTGGCCATCACGATTGCCACTGGAGCCTCCCTTGAAATTTCTTCCAGAATCCCCGCTACCGTACGGTTCAAGGCGCCGACGCTCAATCGACCGTTCTTGAAGCTGACGAGCCGAGGCTTAGCACGACTGGTAGTCGCAACGGATTCCTTTGGAGCGGGACTGACGGGCGGAGCAGAATTCTTATGGGTGTGCTTTATTGCGGGAGGTCGGCGTCCATTCTGTGTCTTCACGATAGAAGGAGCCACAACAAACACCGTGAGCAACAAACCGCCAACGCCGAGCATTCTTTGAATCAACATGCTCTTCTCCTTTTTTTGGTGCAGCGATCACTAGGTGAATCCGAAATAAGTTGATCTATCAACTTACTGTCGCTAGACGTTTCTTCACGTTAATTGTCGTTCGGTTATTCTCCTTACATAGTCATGACGTAAAGAATGAGAGATATGCTGCAAAAGAAATAAAATTTATTTACCGCTATTCAGATGTGCTCAATCATTGGCGCGGTTTGGATCGTTGGTGATGTCGCTTCGTTTGTCGGTTGGGATTTGATACCGGTCGATCACTCATTCTACCGCTGAGCGATTGACAGGGCGATTAGGGAAATGGCAAAGAGCGCGGAGTCCTCTCCTGGATAAAAACAGCATGCGTTGCCCGGCCGGCTCGCGTACGCGCAGACACCCAAAAAAAGGGCTTGCTCGTGAGAGCAAGCCCTTCGAAATAGTGAATCCACCTTTGTCTATTGCCAGACGGGCCGAGATTGGGCGGGGGCCACCGCCGCATCCTCCGCAGCCGCCAGCAGCAACTGATCGCCTGACCGCGTTACCTTGATTAAGGTAATGCCGCATACCGGGTTTGTAGCGCGGATGAAACGAGTCGCGCCGTTCGGGAAAAACGTTCCCAGGTCCTGTCCGCCTATTGACCCCTTGCTCAGGAATTTTCCTCCATTCTTCTTGATCCTGCCGGGTTTCGTAAAGGTGGCGAAGGTAGTGCCCGTCGCGTCTGTTGAGATCTCAACGACAAGCCCGTCCTTGAAGAGGACTTCCGTTCCGCCGGCCGGCGTCGTTGTGATCAGGAACAACTGGGTGTTGTTGTTGATGAACATGCTCGACGTGTCAATCGTCGGCCCGGGTTCTCCGATGATGAAGTTCGCCGCACTCTTGCTTGAGGTCTGCACATTACTAAGACTGGTCGTGACTACCGCGACCCTCGCGGTCTTCGTGCAGATGCTGGGCACGGTCCACACGAACTGTCGGATCCCTGGTCCGAGGGCCGGCTGCGTCGGATCACTGGGCGGCGCGATTTGGATTGGGAAGGTAGTTCCGCCGTCGGTCGAGAGCGAGATATCAAAGCCTTTGACTGAAGCGGCGACCGCCGTTGGCACGGTCCAGGTTATTGTGAACTGCTGACCGAACTTCAGAATCTCGCCGCCGTTTGGTGCTGTGATCGTAGCGCTCGTGCCGGCGTCAGTGATTGTGAAATTGGCATCGCTTTGATCCTGCCCCGTCGCTCCTTGATCATCTGTTGCGATTACCTGGATGCGTCCTTGCGTGGTGTTGAACCCGATTGGAACGGTCCAAGTTAACTTGCGCGAGGTGCCGGATGGGTTTGGCAGGATCGTCAAGCTGAAGTTTGAGCCTCCATCGGTTGAAAGCCGGACTTCGAATTTCTGAATCGTATTATCACCATTCAGATCCGAAGAGTCCCACTTGATGTCGAACTGCTGGCCGACCTGGAGGGTTTCACCGCCATTTGGCGCGGTGACGTGAACCGTCGGAGGCACATTGACCGGCGGCGGACTGGTCGTAGATGGTAGGACGTAAACAAGTCCCGCCTGTGTGCGAGTCCCTCCTGTCGTGACGGCATTGGCGAACGGCGCGCCGACCAGCAAGTCTCCGCCATGATCGTTATTGACGTCGCCTGTCGCGATTGCCCATCCGATCTCATCGCCCTGGCCGACGCTCGGAAGGCCGCTTCCGTTAGAAGCAGTCTGGAACGTCGCGCCGTTATCGAGACTGGTCTCGATCTTTATGCTTGTTCCGGCGGCCGTAGTCTGAACCCACGATATCGCGGACGTGGTCGCGACGGTCGCCGCAGGGAAGGTAAATGTGCTGACTCGATTTCCGGTCAGGAAACGGCGGTCCGCGGGCGACACAATAGCAGCGCCGCCATTCAGCGTTCCATTATTTGCATTCACGGTCAGATCGTTCGCCGTTCCGTTATTGAAATTCCAGTAAGCGCCGAGACCTGTCTCGGTGCCAAGCAACGTCAGCTTGAAATTGTCCGAGATCTGTTGAGCCGTCCGCGCAGTATTCCAGACGCGAATATCGTCGACGGTCCCATTGAGAAATCGAGTTCCTCCCGTTGCCTTGTCCGCTCCAACCAGGATCGGGTCCGCCTGATCGACGGTCCCTGTCGGAAACGTAACGCTTCGCGAGGCGTCTTGCGCGCCGTTCTTGTAGAACACCACGTTGTTTCCCGCACGATCAAAGACAACCGCCCAGTGTTCCCATGTTCCAACCGAGGTCCCGTTTGCGCTTTGTGTGGTTGGCGCATCGAATCCGGTGGTTCCGTCGGCAAAGTGAGCAGACACTTTGAACGAGTTAGCCGAATCGAGTTCAATCGCCCAGCCTTTGTCGAGAGGAATAGACCACGCACGCGAACCTATCACTTGCGGGAAATCCCCTGTGCCCGCACCTGCTCTCTTAAGCCAAAACTCAACTGTCCAACTTCCAGAGCCCGGCTTAAGCGAGGCTGAGTTCCCCACGGACATGAAGCTCGTCGTGCCGTTCAACGATAGCGCTGGGTTCGAGGTGAGTTCCAGATCGCCGGCTGCAGTTGTGTCGCCTGGTATCGCTGTGTTTGCCGCGGTGACATTGGATGAACTAAGAGCCACGCCAAACTGAGCTTGTGTATCGTCGTTCACAACCGTAGAGCCATTGACGCTAATCATTAGCTGTTGCAGAAAAGGAGACACAGCTTGATCGGTAGTCGTGAGGGTTTGTCTGATTCTGAGAGTCTTGCCGGACAAATCGTTGCTGGTCGAACCTTGTCCCAGCACGCGAACGCTATCCTGGCCAAGTGCTACGTCGCGTTGCGACAACAGCAAAATGGTCGGCCCGCCGAAGATGACTGAGACGTAACCGGCCTTGTTGTTTCCGCCCGGAGCGCCGATGAGAAAGTCCGGAGTGTTATCGACGTTCTCCGCGATGTTGTAATTTCCGGCCGCGACCGTGGAACCGAAATGGTCCCCTGCTTGCGCGCCATATATGGTGATTATGTTGACAGTGGGATCGCCCGTGAAGAGATCGACTCTTCTTTCAGAACCGGAAGTTGGATTAAGACTCGTGCCGCCCTGGATGACGTAGGCCTCGCCTGCGCTCGCTCTAGTTTCGCCAAATGCGTCGGCATCCGGAGCCCCGATTAACAGGTCCGGTATACTGTCGCCGGTGACGTCGGAAACCGCAATCGAGAATCCGAAGTGGTCGGCGTCGCCCGTGCCGGGCGTATTCGTGTTCCCGGCCCCGTAGATCGATACGTTTTGTTGAGAGGTGCTGATGTCGAAGGTCTTCGATGTGCCGACAGCATTAAGGTTCGCGCCGCCGAATATCGCGAAGACAGCCCCGGTATCGGTTCCCGCAGGAACCGGTGGCGCCGCCGGCCGATCCGCCAGCGGGGCTCCAATAACAACGTCCGCAATTCCACCGCCGTTTATGTCGCCGATCGCCACCGACGCGCCAAGCATGTCTCCCGTTCTCCCGAAGACAATCACGTTGGCGAGAGCGGTGGAAAGATCGCGAACGGTAGTCGCGCCGCCGACAGGATTGAGATACGAGCCACCGAACTGAACATAGGCTGCGCCGGCGCCGGGGCGTGAACTTCCCGTGGGCCCGTTGTTGCCGGGAGCGCCGGCGAGAATGTCTTTGGCAGCCTGGTCTGCCGGAGACTGCGAAGTAAGACCGCCGACGTCGCCGACCGCTACGCTCGCTCCAAACTGATCGCCGATGTTGACGCCGTAAAGCGCGATGTTGGCAGCGTTCGCGGTGTTCAAATCGATGGTTTGAGGGGTGCCGAGAGCGGCTGCGCCGAGAATCACGAATACCGCTCCGGTGTCCGCTCGCGCCGGGGTTGGCGGCGCGGTCGTCCCGGGAAAGTCGGCGCCGGGGGCGCCGATAACTATGTCATTTGTGCCGTCGCCATTGACGTCGCCAATGGCGACTGAGAAGCCGAGCCTGTCCCCGGTCTTCCCGCCCAATATCTTCAGATCGGATTGCTCGCCAGTGTCGATCGCTCCCGTCAGTGTGCTTTTTCCGAAGACGATGTAAACGACTCCGGCGTTGGTTCTGGTTTGCGCTCCAACAGTGAAGGTCGCATCGGGGGAGGCCATCACGACATCCTGTATACCGTCGCCATTAACGTCGCCGACAGCGACCGCGTGAGCGCGAAGATTGGCCAGACTGACATCGAAGTTTGCGGGGTTGCCATTACCGCTTAAGTGACGGTCGCTGACTGCGCCCAGGAAAGTCGCGCTAGCTTCCGAGACGTTTATTAATCGTAACGTCTCAGGTTGAAATTGCGCGCTTGATGGGAAGATTATGGCGAAGGTTATGACGACGGTAAGGAATGCCACCAATAGCGCATTGCTGCGGCTCAGCCTCCGCATATGATCGTAGAACTTCATTTGAATCTGCCTCCTCTAAGGTAAGTTGGTTCGCTTTTCTTCCCACTGAATGGTCTCGTTGAGAAAGACCAACAAGGACCTGCGCCCGCTGTGAATTAGATTATTTTCTTTGGCGCGCTCCATGTCGCGATTGAGCTTTAGGACCCTGGCTTGCTCGCGACTTAACATCTTCAGTCTATCACTGGGTCAGAAACCGGGCAATTGCAGCCCGATGAGATACGTGAGTGCTTCCATGAGCATTGCTCAAACCTGGTAGCAGTCCTGAGCCTTTAACGCAGTGAGATCGCCCTAGAGTGTTGATCTAGAGCAACTCATATTCCGTGTTATTTTGTTTTGAAACGGGCTTTCTTGCACCGAATGAAGGCCGCCAACAGCGAGTGTATACTAAGTTCGCCAACTAAGTACTCATTCGATACTCAATAGCCACTCGAAGTCTGATGAGTATTAGTGGACCGGGGATGGTACTTGACAATTTATCAAGTACAACGTATTATTCGATTTATAAAAATCAGGGAGAACGATCTCCTCCATAAAGAAAGGGACAATACGATGAACCGCAAACACGAAAGGAATAAGACGGCCCGATGGACAAGAAGCCAAAGAAACTCACCGCCGCCGCGGCGAAGCAAAGACTCTTGTTGATATTGGAACATGGAAGAATTGCTTATACAGAGCATTGTGCAAATGTGAGAATGCCTCAGCGGAACGTCACACCGCTTGATGTTGAATTTCTCTTTGAGGACGGTACGGTAACAGATAACACGAAGTGGTCTGATGACTACCAAAACTGGCAATACCGCATTGAGGGAACTGATATTGAAGGCGAAGAATTGAAGGTCGTAACAATCATTATCGAAGAATACCTAATGGCTCGCGTCATAACGGTCTTTTGAAAGGGGAAATGAAAGAACTAGTAAAATGCGGAAAGTGTCGAGGGTCAATGGCCCTCCACATCGGACAACGCCATCGTTATAAAGAGTGTGGATTAGATAACGTCTATCTAGTGAATATCCAAACGCTCAAGTGTAAGGATTGTGGTGTCACGGAGATTGTCATTCCACGTCTGAAGCTATTGCACGCTACGTTAGCCAGGGCTATTGCCCTCTCACCTAACGTTCTATCCGGCACGGAAATTCGCTTTCTACGTAAGCAACTCAAGCTGAAGGCCAAGGAATTTGCAGTATTCCTGCACGTTGACGCGTCCACTCTCTCTAGATGGGAGAATGGTGATCAAGAGCCTGGATCGCAATCTGATTCTCTTGTCAGGTATGTTTTCTTTCGGCTCTTTGAGGAACGCGAGGGGCATAAACAAGAAGGTCGAGTAGCCGAGCAAATCGCGTCCACTGGGTTTGCTCGAGAACGCCACGAAATATGTATTAACGTCGATAATCCCTCCGTATATTCCTATTCTTAGATCGCCAGCAATTCGCGCAATGTCCGTAGGTGATTTGCGATTCCTGCTTCCATCGCAGGGGTAACCGCAAAGCTGACGTCTCATCCGGGGATGGCAACCTTTGACCCGAGTTCACCCCGAACTGAAACAGAGAACCAAACGTTGGTTCGGCGTACTAGAAGAGAGAGGATAGTTCGATCGATGATTCGACAGTTGCCACATTTGAAACTTAAGCTGATTACTGCGTTGCTGGCGGTCTTGCACGCGGTCGGCGCTACCGGCGGGTGGGCGCTGCCGGCGCATCAACAACGTACAAGCGCGCAGGTTCGCGAGACACTGGGTGCGTTGCGCGAGCGGATCGCGGCACACATCGCTCAACCAAGATTCGCTCCCGCCGCGTGGGGCATAAAAATCGTTTCGCTCGATACTGGAAAAACGATCTTCGAGCACAACCCGCAGAAGTATTTCAATCCGGCATCAAACGCCAAGCTTTACACTGCCGCGCTGGCGCTCGAAAGGCTGGGGGCCGATCATAGAATCAAAACCTCGCTCTATTCCACGGCAAGGCCTGGAGCCTCCGGCACACTCAAGGGAGATCTGATCGTGTACGGCCGAGGGGATCCAACGATGGCCGCGCGGCTGAACGGTGGTGATTATTTCAAAGGCATGGAGCCGTTGGTTACGCAGTTTGTGAATGCGGGAATCCGTCGCATCGAAGGAGACCTGATCGCCGACGAGAGCTACTTTGCGGGCCCGCCTTTTGGAGCGGGATGGGAATGGGATGACCTTCAAGCTTACTACGGCGCTGAAGTGTCGTCGCTTACCGTCAACGACAACGCCGTGGATCTGTTTGTGAAACCGGCAGACAGGGCCGGCCTGCCGTGCCGCATCACCACCGGTCCGGCAACTTCATTCGTCACGTTGATGAATCGCACTCAGACGGCGGCGAAGGGGGCGGAATCGCGAATCGTTGTCTATCGGCCGGTCGGCGAAAACATCATCTACGTCTCCGGGCGGCTTTCGACCGATAGCACGGGATACTATGGCGCGATTGCTGTCCACAATCCGGCTGGTCTTTTCGTCAGCTTGTTGAAAGAGGCGCTCGACCGGCGCGGCATCTCGGTTACCGGGCGAACACGAGTGATCGATTGGAAGTATCGCGAGGTTACCCCGTTTGATTCCTCGAGGCTGATCGAATTGGGATCTGTGGAGTCGATGCCGCTCGGAGATATTGTGCGCGAGACTCTGAAGCCTTCGCAGAATCTATGGGCGCAGTTGCTGCTGCTCCAGGTTGGGGAGAGATCCCGGTTCGGGGCATTGTTAGGAAGCGTGCCCGAGAACGTGGCTACTGACAGTTCACTGAAAGCCGCGCAGCTTCAGCCATCGGCTTCAAAGCCGGGCGAGCCGCGAGAGGGCACGAGTGAGGACCTGGGCGTCCGAGCGCTAAATGACTTCCTGAATGAAGTCGGCGTAAAAAAGGGTGACGTGCTGCTCGAAGAAGGATCTGGTCTTTCCCGTAGAGATGTCATCACGCCTGAAGCGACAGTCGCACTCCTTGCCTATGCGAGCAAGAGCCGCTGGTCGGACGTTTATCGAAACGCTCTACCGATCGCAGGAATTGATGGGACGTTGCAGAATCGCATGAAAGGGACCGCCGCCGCCGGCAACGTGCGGGCAAAGACGGGAACGCTTCGTTATGTGTATACGCTCTCAGGCTACGTGACTACCGCGGCGGGCGAGCGCCTCGCGTTTTCGATCATGCTTAATAACTACAACGCGGAGCGTCCCGATGCTTCTTCTGTTTCGGATGCCGCTTCAACGGCGCCGCGAGACGAAATGGATGCGATCGCAATTATGCTTGCGGGATTCACCGGACGAAGTCAGTAGCCCTGCTCAAGGCGTAATAGTTATTCTCAGCAGCGACGATGTGACCGTCGTCGGCGTCCCATCAGTGACAGTGACCGTGAAGGGGAATTGCCCCGTCGCCGTTGGTGTTCCTGAAATCACTCCAGTAGCCGGGTTCAAAACCAGCCCGGGCGGCAGCGGTCCGCTTCCTGCCGCCAACGCCCAGACATAGGGCGTCCTGCCCCCGCTTACGACAAGCTGATAGGAGTAGGCGACATTTATTCTGCCGTTCGTTAGGTCGCCGGTGCTGATGATGATCAACGGCGCCGGATCGACGATGATCCTTAGGGCTGTCGAGGTAGCCGTAAAGGGTGGATGTTGTGAATCACTCAACCCGACGGTGAAGGTGAATGTTCCGTATTGGGTTGGCGTGCCCGAGATCACACCGGAATTCTGGTTCAACGATAGACCCGCGGGTAACGCGCCGCTCGCCAGTGCCCAGGTGTACGGCGCAAGGCCGCCCACTCCCGCCAGAGTGTAAAAATAACTCGTGCCGACGCCGCCTCTCGTAAGATCGCCGGTTGTTACGACGATCAGTGGCCCGGGAACCACGGTTATTCGCAGCGGCTGAGACGTGACCGTCAGTTGAGTCGAGTCGGTTAATTGAACCGTGAAGTTATATGTACCCACCAGTATTGGAGTTCCTGATATCACTCCGCTAACGGTATTAAGTGAGAGCCCGGGCGGTAGCAAGCCCGTTCCCATGCTCCAGATGCGCGGAGGATGCCCGCCGGTGAATAGCAACTGATGGGCGTAAGCGACACCGGTGCTCCCCTGCGTGAGGTCACCGCTGCTGATGATGCGCAAGGGCTCGACGTCGGGCAGGACAATCAGCGTGTAACTGGCTATGGCCGTAGCGGCGGTTGAATCGGTCACGCGCACAACGAACGGGAAGTTTCCGTACACCGTCGGCGTCCCGGAAATAAGTCCAGCCGCATTGAGTGAGAGGCCGTTGGCCAGCGATCCGGAAATCAGCGTCCATGTGTAAGGCGGGTGGCCGTTCGCCGCTGCTAGTTGCTGGCTGTAGACGTCGCCCAGCTTGCCTCTCGCTATATCGGTCGTGACTATTGAAAACACCTGGTTCTGGAAGATTATCGTTCGCGTGCCGACTATCGTGGCATTGCCTGCCGCGTCTAGCAGCCTGATCGCCAACGTGTGCTCCCCAATCGTGAACTTGGTTGTGTCGATCGAGAAGCTGAACCCGGAGTGAGCGGCGTTCGGGAAGGCGCCCCACACGGCTCCGATATCGGGCCTGCTCAGGCCGTAGATCGCTTCTCCGACTTTCTGGTTGTCCAGCAGCACGTCTATTTGGGTCACCGCCACATTGTCCAGGGCCCAGCCGCTGCCGGTTGCGACGTTGCTCAACGTAGCTCGATAGTCGGGTGTCTCGAGCACGCCAAACGGCGCAAGCTTATCTGCGGGCTTGATCGCAATTGCAAGGGTACGAGTGACGGACTGCGCGGCAGAGTCTGTAAGGCGCACTACGAAGACGCTTGTGCCCGGCGACGTTGGCGTTCCGGATATGACGCCGCTGGCAGAGAGGTTTAATCCGTTTCCAAGACTTCCGCTCGCGATGCTCCACGTGTAGGGCGGCACGCCGCCGGTCGCTTGAAGCGTCTGAGTGTATGGGCGCTCCGCGGTGGTATCCGGCAAAGATATCGTCTGAATCACCAGAGGAGGAGGCGGCTGGGCGATGACAAGAAGGAGCGACTTCGTACTTGTCGTACCGAGAGTATCTTTCACCGAGACCACGAATGAGGTCGCGCCCGGGGTCGAAGGCCGGCCCGAGATCGCTCCAGCGGTGGTCATTGTCAGACCATCCGGCAAAACGCCGCTGTCTATTTTCCAGGTATAAGGGCCGATGCCGCCGGACGCTTCCAGCGCCGCGGTGTATGGAAGACCTTGCAGCGCCTGCGGCAGCGTGTCGGTCTTTATCGAAAGCGGAGGCGGAGGTGGTCCGACCTCCAGCGTTAAAGGTTTCGAGGCCTGTCTGTCACTCGCATCACTGACGAGAACGGTAAAGTTGGACACACCTTGTGTGGTCGGCGTGCCGGAGATTACTCCGTCGGATGAAAGCGACAGCCCCTCGGGAAGCGCTCCAAATTTCTTTTTCTTCTTCTTGACCCAGGCGTAAGGCGCCGTCCCGGCTGTTGCTTTGAGTTCATACCTGTAAGGCACACCGACCGCGGCGACTGGCAGCGCCCCCGGGCTCAAGACCGTGAGTTGCGGAGGTGGATTTATGTCGATCGAAAGAGAGACGGTAATTACCTGTCCGCTCTGGTCGGTCAGGCGAGCCTGAAACGCGATTTCACCTGGCGTGGTCGGTGTCCCCGAGATGACTCCCGTGTCGGAAAAGCTGAGTCCGTCAGGGACTCGTCCGGTCATGATGTCCCAGTGATAAGGCGGACTTCCGCCAGAGCCCTTCAGCGTTTGCGAGTAAGATTCGCCTACGACGCCATCCGGCAGCGACGTCGTGTCGACCGACAATACTATCGTTCCCGGATTGATCGTGACCGATAGCGTCGCTGTGACCGATGCGCCTACGGCATCAGTGAGCTTGAGAACGAAACTGGCAGTACCCGGCCGTCCGGGGGTGCCGGAAATGATTCCGGTTTGATTCAGAATCAAGCCGTCGGGAAGAGACCCGGATTGAATCGACCAGGTGTAGGGAGTTTGGCCGCCCGATGCGCCAATGCTCTGGCTGTAGGATGTGCCGACCGACCCGCGCGGCAACTGGCCGGCGGTGATGGTCAGCGGCGCCGCCGGTTTAACCAGGAGCGTCAGGGCCTTCGAAGCCGAATTGCCGTTGCCGTCAGTGACTCTTACTACAAAGTTAAATGTACCCGCGGCGGTGGGCGTCCCCGTGATCGATCCGGTTTGAGCCAGCGAAAGACCGGAAGCCAGTGACCCGCTCTCGACGAGCCAGGAGTAGTCGGGTCTGCCGCCGACCGGCGTCAGCGTGCGGCTGTAGGATACGCCGACGATTGCGTCAGGCATGTCGGTTGTCCCGATCGCCAACGAGGGTGATGTCGCGGGCGTGATAACAGTCGCTTCATTAGAGTAAGCCGAGGGGCCGGTGCCGTTAAACGCCCGGGTCCGGTATGCATACGCAGTATTGGCTTGAACGCTGGTGTCGGCGTAGGAAGTCGAGTTCGCGCCGACGACCGCTATTTGGCTGTAGTCCGCGCTTGAGCCTCCGCGGCGTTCGATCTGGAACCCATCCTCGACCGTTGAGGTATCTTGCCAAACCAGGGCCACTTGGGTTGGCGAGGTGGGGCTCGCAACCAGCCCGGCCGGCGCGGACGGCGCGGGCCTGGGAACCGATGAAGTCCATCCGATTTGCGCCACGGTGAATGGGCAAAGCGCAAGTTCGTTCAGCCGCATTATGCACTCGGTCGAACTGCGACCGCATGCTAGGTCCTGACAGTTTCCATTCACTGCTTCAGGTCTGACCTCGGGAGCGCAGGTACAACTGCAGACCAGGTTGCCGGGTTGGTAGTACTCGTCACACGCATAAAAGATGTGCCCGGTTTCGTGCGTCGCGATTCTTGAGAGCGGCCATCCGTAGCTTCGGAACAGGCTGATCGTGAACGGGCCTCCTATGTAAGCCCACGACGCTCTCCCGTCGTTGAACGCCGCCGGCGCCGGAGCCGGGTTATACGCGATGAACATCGAGTAAGCCCAACTGGTGTGGTTCTGATCCCGGATTACCTGGTCGTACGCCGCGACTCGTTCGAAAACATCGCCGGCCGTAGAACCGGCGTTTACCATCACCTGGTTGATCCACAGGGAACTATCGTTCCCGGAGCGCAACACCGGTTCGTAAGGTATCTGACAAATGGAGCTGGTCGGCTCCTTGAACAACAATGTGAAGTTCAAAGGTCTCGCGAGATTGAAAGCGCGCGATTGCTCGACCCACCAGTTCAGTCCCTCGACCACCGACGACTCGGTGGAAGCGACATCGGCTGGAGACCAGGTATAAACGTTGGGATCGATGCCGCCGTTGCTCTCGACCATGAAGACGGCAACCGCTACGGAGCCGTCCATCACGTCGCTGTTGCTAAAGTACTGAGGTGTGACCGTCGATTGGATGCCGACAACAGACTGTTCTGCGCCGAGCAGTCGAAGGTTGCGCATAACGTCGTTCCGGTTTATCTGCGGATGCGGTAAAGCATCGATCATCCCCGGCCGCCCGGCCTCGGCCCCGACCGGCTGTTTCGATTCGCGCAGTCTGCGTCTGGCGGCTCGTCCTGAAGCGATGTCGTTGAAGGCGCTGATGGTCAGTAATGTCTCGCGGTCCCGGAAACCCTGGGGTGCTGACCCGACCGGTGAGCGATGAATCGAGCGAATGCCGTGATGTCCCAGCAGGGTCGAGTCCGCTGCGGGATTGATCCAGCCCATTATCGCGCGCGGCGGGACGACGACCGCGACCCTTCCACCTTGCGAGATGATGAAGTCGCGGGCTTGAGCGAGTTCCGCATTGGAGGCGGCGTCTATCAGAACGAGTGCATATCCGCTGCTACCGTCAGCCGGCGCGCCCGGCTGATTCTGCGAATGAGTGCCAGCTAAAACGTTATCGCTGCCGGTCAGGATTAAAAGCGCAACCAGCGACCGGAACACCAAACGAGCCATCAAAACAGACCTCGATGAGATTTGAACCACGGCTTATGAGCCTGCTTGATTGCCGTGGAGGGCCAGGTTGAAAAAGAGAAGACTCCCTTAGGGTCGACAAATCCCACAGCGTGGGTTAGGTGTCATCATTGCTCGCAAAGAGAAATTTCCACGGGGTCGTGTGGAAGGGCGCTTGTCGATATGAGTGCATAATGATCATCAGCAATCCTCGGTTCGCTCTGCTACTGTCCTTTCCCCGATTGCTGCTCTAACTGGCTCTCGAATAGCTCGACCAGTTATGAGCTGCCCTCTCTACTGCTGGCAAGGCGGCGAGTATATCCTAAGCAGCTAAGTGCTAGCAAGCAGAAAAAAAATCGCCCCGTCGCGCCGGTACTTGATCCGGTTATCGGCAACCAAAACGGTTTTTTTGCGATGCTTGACACACATGAACCGCAAAGTGTAGAGTTCAGCCTTGCTCACGGCATTTATGAAGCGAGGAACACAAAGGCGCGTGTACTCAGAGTCCTGTCACGATCTCTCTTGCAGAAGAGAGTGCCGCAGCACCAGCTAAACCTTACGTCTTCCCTCACGCTCTCCTCGCAGTACGGCGAGCGAACGGGCGACGGCACTCTTAAGGTCAGCTTCGCAGCGCGACCGCGCAAAGACTCTCTCACGACGACGTTCATTGCTCATACTTCATAGGGCAGAAGACTTGATGGTTATGGATCGATGAAGCATACTATGAAACACCAGTCCATCGGTCCGGTGACACCATTCCGATGAATTCAAATCGCAGTTCGGGAGGAGTAGCAATTAATGGCGACAGAGAATGTAAACCAGTCCGGTGCGAGCACGGCGGCTGACAGCGCCAAAGAAGAGACCGTCGCGCTCGGAGATACCACCGGCCCAGACAGCGCAGCAGGCGAGCCACAAGCTGCGTCTGAACCCAACCAGACGGCTCAAACAGAAGCGGCTCAAACAGCAGACGGCGCGGCGGCAACTGCGCAGGCCTCCGCACCCACATCTGAACAGACCGACAGCAGCGAGGCGGCCACTGCTCCATTAGCTGAACCGCAAACCGACGGCGAACCGAGCGGCGCGCAGGATTTCAGCGCGATGCTCGAGAACTACGAAAAAGAGAGCGCGGCGTCGCGACAGGAGGGCGAGATTGTCCGAGGCATTGTAGTCGGCATCTCCGAACAGAATGTCCTCGTCGATATTGGATATAAGTCCGAAGGCGTAGTCGCGCGTGAAGAGTTTCTCGATCGACAGGGTAACCTTACCGTCAAGCGCGGCGATGAAGTCGACGTGCTGATCAAGAGTCTCGAGAACCAGGACGGTTACGCCGAGTTGTCACGCGCCGCGGCAATGCAGGTCCAATCGTGGGAGCGACTGCGCCAGGCTCACCAGACTCATGAAAATATCAAAGGCCGCGTGGTGGAACGCATCAAGGGCGGACTAAAGATCGATCTCGACGGAGTGCCGGCCTTTCTGCCGGGCTCGCAGATTGATATCAGGCCCGTGCGTAACCTCGAAGGTTTCCTGAAACAGGAAATTGAAGTCCGCGTAATCAAGCTCAATCGCAAGCGCGGCAATGTCGTGGTGTCCCGCAAGGCCGTACTCGAGGAGGCGTCCGGGAAGAAGAAATCCGAGACGCTCGCCAACATCGAAGAAAGCGTGGTGCTGGAAGGTGTTGTAAAGAACATTACCGACTACGGCGCGTTCATCGACCTGGGCGGAATCGACGGCCTGCTGCATATCATCGATATGAGCTGGGGGCGAATCCAGTCACCGACCGACATAATCAAGGTTGGAGATACGATCCAGGTCAAGGTCCTCAAGTTCGACCGCGAGAAAGAGCGAATTTCGCTGGGCTACAAGCAGCTTTTGCCTGATCCCTGGCAGAGCGTCGCGGAGCGCTTCCCAAAGGGCTCGCACGTTCGCGGCAAAGTTGTGAGTCTTACCGATTACGGTGCGTTCATCGAAATCGAACCGGGCGTCGAAGGACTGGTGCACGTCACCGAGATGACGTGGTCAAAGCGCTTGAAGCATCCGTCCAAACTGCTGTCGATCGGACAGGATGTCGAAGCGGTCGTGCTGGATGCAGATCCTCATAGCCGGCGAATAAGCCTGGGTCTCAAGCAGGTCAGCGCCGATCCGTGGGAGACGCTGCCGGTTCGCTATCGCGTCGGTTCACGGGTATCCGGAAAAGTGCGCTCGCTTACAGACTTCGGCGCGTTTGTTGAAATCGAGGACGGCATCGACGGTCTCGTTCACGTTTCGGATATCTCCTGGACGAAACGAATCAAACATCCCTCCGACGTGCTTAAGAAGGGGCAGCAGGTCGACGCCGTTATTACAAACATCGACGTCGATGGCCGAAGACTCAGTCTTTCCATCAAGGACCTCGAACCCAATGCGTGGGATCGTTTCTTCGATACCCACAAACTCGGAGATGTGATCAAGGGCCGCGTAGTTCGCTTTGCAAACTTCGGCGCCTTTGTCGAGATTGAAGAGGGCATCGAAGGTCTTTGCCATGTTTCGGAGTTGAGCGACTCTCGAGTCGAAAAACCCGAGGACGCGGTTAAGATCGGTCAGACGCTGCCGTTCAAAGTACTGAAGCTGGACCCCGCCCAGAAGAAGATCGGGCTGTCGGCGCGCGCGGTAGGCAAGGAGAACGATCCGGAGGACGTGCGCACCTACCACGAGACCGGTTCGGGTATGGCGACCTTGGGAGATATCGCCAACTTGCTTGGCGGTACTTCAGAGAAGAAGAGCGAAGAAGAATAGAATCATCGACAATGTGGCCTTCGCGGCTATTAGACTACGGTAGTAACGCGGCCCTGAGCGCCGGGTGATCCAATGCACTCGGACCTGCTCCGGGCCGCAATTGTTTATCAGGTAGTAAGGGAATACACCAATGAAGAAATTAAACCTCTCGGCAGTTCTGATCATAGCCGGATTCGGTTTTGTGTTCTTCGTCGCAATCATCCTGATTGCGGCGCTCGCCCTCTCGCGGGAGGGAGGGTTCACCGGCTGGGGCGGCGACCGCATCGCCGTAGTTTACGTCGAAGGGGTGATCTTCGATTCCAAGACCGTCAACGAACAACTGAAGATGTATGCCGACGACTCCAGGGTGAAGGCGATCCTGGTTCGAATGGACACTCCCGGTGGAGGAGTCGCCGCCTCGCAGGAGATCGCCGACCAGGTCAGGTGGCTGCGCAGCGAAAAGGGCAAGACGGTCGTCATATCGATGGGTTCGGTGGGCGCGTCGGGTGGTTACTACATCGCGTGCGCGGCCGACAAGATCTACGCGAATCCGGGTACAATCACCGGCTCGATAGGCGTGATAGCCGAGTGGGTGAACTACGGCAATTTGCTGAAGTGGGCCCAGATGCAACCGGAGGTCATAAAGAGCGGGGAGTTCAAAGATGTAGGCTCTCCTACACGCGAGGTTACGCCAAAGGAACGCGAGTACCTTCAGGGCCTGATCAACCAGATGTTTGAGCAATTCGTCGGCGCGGTAGCGGACGGGCGCAAAGAGACCGGTCTCACTCGCGAGCAGGTCAAACAACTCGCAGACGGTCGGGTGTACACCGGAGAGCAGGCCCTGCGCGAAAAACTTATCGACGGCCTGGGCAACTACGACAAAGTGTTGAAGGCTACAGCCGAGCTGGTGGGAATCAAGGGCGAACCCCAGGTGGTCACGCCTCCAAAGCCTCGACGCGGATCGATCCTGGATTTGCTGACATCCACGGACGTTGGAGAGATTCTCTCGCACAACACCCTTCAACCACCCGGCTCGACGCTGCAGTTTGAATATCTTTGGAAGTGAGGAGTGATGCGTGAAACGTGATGCGTGAGCGCCATACCGTTAGGTGCACGCATCACGTTTCACGCATCACGTATCACTATGGATCACATCTGGAGTCCCTGGCGCTACAAATACATCGCTAATGCTGATCGGCAGGAAGGCTGCGTGCTCTGTCGAATCGCGCAGGAGCACAATGACGTCGAGAACTATGTTGTCCATCGCGCGCAGTTGAATTTCATTCTTCTCAACTTGTTTCCTTACACCAGCGGTCACTTGATGATCGTCCCGTATGAACATCAAGCGTCGCTCGCGGCAGTCGATGCGGCTACAACGACCGAGATGCTGGAACTCGCCAAACGGGCTCAAGGCGCATTGGAGGCCGAATACCATCCTGATGGGTTCAACATAGGCATGAACCTCGGTCGAAGCGCGGGAGCCGGAATCGCCGACCACCTTCACTTGCACGTCGTGCCGCGTTGGAGCGGCGATGCAAACTTTGTCTCAGTCGTTGGCGAGACTCGAGTTCTTCCCGAAGACCTCGCAACCACCTGCGAAAAGTTGAAACGGCACTTCGGTCGAGCTTAACGCAAGGACGCAAAGACGCAAGGACGCAAGCACCGAAAGGAGAGCTTTGCGTCTTTGCGTCCTCGCGTCTTTGCGTTAAGTCATGCCAACGTCCGAGTTGACATCGCCCGCCCGTTGCAGTTTGCTTTAGCCGTGAGCTCACACCCGAAACAGAACCCGACGCACGGGCGCGGCACGCCGGAGAATCCGCCCAACCGCTTTGAGAAACTTGTTTACGTGCGGGACCCCGAATCGATCGATCCCGAAGAACCTTCACCAAAGACTCAATTCCTGCGAGACGTTTCAAAATCGCTGATCAGCTACAACGACAGTCCAGACGTCGGTTTTGAAGCGAGTATCAATCCCTATCGAGGCTGCGAGCACGGTTGCATCTATTGCTACGCGAGGCCGTATCACGAGTATCTCGGCTTTTCATCGGGGCTCGACTTCGAAACGAAAATTCTTGTGAAAGAAAATGCGCCGAAGTTGTTGAGAGATGAACTCGCCTCGAAGCGATGGCAACCAAAGGTGCTCGCCATCAGCGGCGTAACGGATCCCTATCAACCAATCGAGCGCAAGCTCCAGCTCACGCGCCAATGCCTTGAAGTGCTCGCCGAATTTCGGAATCCTGTGATCATCATAACCAAAAACCAACTGGTCGCGCGTGACGTCGATCTCTTGAAAGAGCTCGCGAGCTTTGACGCGGCTGCGGTCTGCGTGTCGGTCACCACGCTCGATGCCGAGCTTGCGCGGGTGATGGAGCCTCGAACATCGACGCCGGCCAACAGGCTCGAGGCTATTCAAACTCTCGCCCAGGCTGGCGTCCCGGTTCGCGTGCTGGTCGCGCCGATTATTCCCGGCCTTACCGATCACGAGACCCCCGCGATCATCAAATCCGCGGCGAAGGCCGGCGCCAGTCACGCGGGCTACGTGGTCGTGCGGTTGCCGCATAGTGTCGGAGAACTGTTTGAAGGATGGTTGGAGGAGCATTTCCCCGATCGCAAGAAAAAGGTGCTGAATCGTATTCGGGAAATGCGAGGCGGAAAGCTGAACGATCCGAACTTCGGTACAAGGATGAAAGGCGAAGGTGTCTTCGCCGATCAAATCAGATCGATGTTCAGACTCGCGTGCCGCAAAAGCGGCATCGAAGGCGGCGGTATGGAACTTTCCGTCAGCGCTTTTCGTCGCCCGCCCGGTCCACAATTGAATCTGTTCGAACCCTAGTACTCAGTCACACTCAGGGTGATGAAACCTGTAAGGGCGCCCCATCGTGGCAATGAAAATTGGCCGGCAAAGAGAGGCGCCCACGGAGTAAGCCAGCTCGGAATAACGAGCCGATAGGGCGAAGAAACCGATGGGAGCTGTTTCCCTAGCCCGGGCGTTTACGCCTGGGATCGTGCGAGGCCAGCCGCTTCCAAGCCCCGTTAACGGGGCTTGGAAAAGCGCTTTAGCGATTCGTCGATCCGTAGAGAAGCCCGATAAATCGGGCTGGAAATAAAATCAACCGCCGTGAACCCAGGCGTGAACGCCTGGGCCAATGCAAAAGGACCGACGGTGGTTTCTGAGGAGGGACGCCCTTACAGGTGTTTATCTAATATGACTGCCAAGCTGAGACTTAACTGATGGCTGACTACCTCGGAAGCGGCAGGTTCCCCGTCACGCGAGTGTCCGCGATCATCGGGACTTCAAGCTCAAACCCTGAAGAACGCGCGCGTGCATTCGAAGCGCTGGTGTCCGCTTACTGGATGCCGGTCTATAAGTACGTCCGCATCAAGTGGAACAAACCTACGGAAGACGCTCGCGATCTCACACAGGGCTTCTTCGCCGAAGCGATCCAGAAGAACTTCTTCGCGCGCTTCGACCCGTCTAAGGCGAAGTTCAGGACTTTCCTTCGAACCTGTCTGGACGGCTTTGTTGCTAATGAGAACAAAGCCGCGGGCCGCATAAAACGAGGTGGCGGCGCGACGATCCTCTCGCTCGACTTCGACGGCGCCGAAGAACAGTTGCAAGTCGCAGCGCCGCCCTCGGCCAACGCTATCGATGAGTACTTCGATAAGGAGTGGGCGCGAAGCGTCTTCAGCCTGGCGCTGGAAGGCTTCCGCGCGCGGATGCTTGCCTCCGGCAAAGAGATTCACCTTCGACTCTTCGAGCGATATGTTTTGGATGATGCGGATGAGAAGGAGAAACCGAGCTACAAAGGTCTCGCCGGTGAATTCAATCTCTCAACCACCGACGTCACGAACTACCTTGCTCTCGCGCGGCGAGAGTTCAGGAGACACGTTCTGGAAGAGCTCCGCGAGTTGACGACAACGGACGAGGAGTACCGCCGTGAAGCTCGCGCTCTGCTTGGAATAGATACTAATGAACTGGCTTTCTGATAAAGCGGTCGACCGGCTTCGCGAAGAGGCGGACTTGCCCGATCTTGGCGGCTCGAAATACATGGTGCTTCATAAGCTGGGCTCGGGCGGGATGGGCGCGGTTTACCTCGCCCAGGACGTGGACCTCGGCCGGAAGGTCGCAGTGAAAGTAATGAACATTTCCGATGGTTCTCTCGCATCCAGAATGATGCGCGAAGCCCGGATCGTGGCGCTTCTCGAACATCCCAGCATTGTCCCTATTCACGATGTCGGCGTACTGGAGGACGGGCGCGTCTACTACGCGATGAAGCTCGTGCAGGGAAAGCGGCTGGATGAGTTCGCCGCCGGCGCGGATTCTCCTTCCGACTTGCTGCGAATATTTCAAAAAGTCTGCGAAGCGGTAGCGTTCGCCCATGCCCGCGGAGTGATTCATCGCGACCTCAAGCCTGAGAACATAATGGTCGGGCCGTTCGGTGAAGTGCTGGTGATGGACTGGGGTGTCGCGAAAGTGCTGGGCGAGCGGCCGCTCGACTCGCAAGACGGATTGCAGTCTCACGGAATCGAGCCTCGAGCCATCGATGACGCCGACCTTGTCATGACGTTGCCGCTCGCCTCGAGCCGCGAGTCCGGTGACACAAGGAGCGGAATGGTGATCGGCACTCCAGCCTACATGCCTCCCGAGCAAGCAATGGGCAAGACCGAACTGCTGGATCAGCGCAGCGATGTCTACGCGCTTGGAGCGGTTTTGTATTTTCTGCTCGCCGGGCGCGCGCCGTTTTTTGAATCTACCACGAAGACAACCACACTCGAGCAAACAAATCGTGGTCGAGCCGCGCGTCCTCGACAGATGAACCCCAGAATCCCCAGGGCCATTGAAGCGGTCTGTTTGAAGGCGATGTCCGAGCGGCGGGAGGATCGATATGCGAGCGCGGAGGAAGTCGCCGGCGACATCGTGCGCTTTCTGGACGGACAGCCTGTTTCAGCTTATCGCGAAAACGTCTTCGAGAAGGCGGGCAGGTGGTTCGGCAAGAATCGCTTTATCGTTCTTCTGATTCTTACCTATCTGATAGCGCGGCTCGTAGTGTTTTTTTGGATGGGGCGTTAAAGGGCGCGCCGCGCGTGTTTAATAGAATTGCAGGGCGAAGAAAAAAACGACGGAGGAAACGCAGATGTCAAAACCGGTACTTGGGCTTTTGCTTGGAGGAGTTTTGGGAATCATCGATGGACTGAGCGCGTGGTTCACACCGGCGGTTCGCGCGCAGCTTGCGGGGATCGTTGTTGGATCGACGGTCAAGGGATTGATCGCCGGAATATTGATTGGCGTGTTTGCAAGGAAGTTCAACTCGCTTCCATTGGGAATCGTCTTCGGGCTGGCGGTCGGATTGCTGCTGGCGTTTCTGGTGGCGTTTCTTCAGAAGGGCTACTACTTCGAGATCATGCTGCCGGGGGCGATCCTTGGGTTGATCGTCGGCTTTGCGACTCAAAAGTACGGCCGTCCGGCGGCGCAGACGGCAACCGCGAGCCGTTAACTGCTGACCTGGTAAGTTGGTGATGATGGTTCGTGTAAGGTGGGTCGTCCTCGCGTGCTTTGCGGTCCTTAGCGAGCTTTGCGTAAGGTATCGGTTTTTCTTGCAGAGATTCGTTTAACGCAAAGCTCGCAAAGGACCGCAAAGCACGCGGAGGTTATTAAGCAACGCAGATTGACAGAAGCAGCACGTCTCGACATCCTGTCCGCGTGACCAAACAGGAAATCAGAGAGGCCGTCTGGAGCCTGCTGCAAGCCGAACATGTCGCCCGCTTCCCCGGGGCGCGAGGACGCATCCCAAACTTCACGGGCGCCGAACAGTGCGCCGTGCACGTCGCGGAGCTTGAAGTCTGGAAAGCCGCGCGTTTCATCAAGTCGAATCCCGACTCGCCCCAGCGCGCGATCCGTCACCTCGCCCTCAAGCAAGGCAAGACGATCTACATGGCGGTGCCTCGCCTGCGAGAAGAGAAGTGCTTCATCGAACTCGATCCCGCGCGACTTGGTAAGAGTATTTACAAAGCTTCCAGCATCAAGGGAGCTTTTGAATCAGGCAGGCAAGTCGCCGTGACGCAAATGAAACCCGTCGATCTGATTCTCTGCGGCTCGGTGGCGGTTCGGCGCAACGGCGCTCGCCTTGGCAAGGGTGGCGGCTATTCGGATCTCGAATACGGGATTGCGCTGGAAACCGGACTCATTACCGCGAGCACTCCCGTTATCACCACCGTTCATCCGCTTCAGGTTGTCACCGACAAGTTCTCGCTCATGCCGCACGATATCCCGGTTGATTTCATCGTGACGCCTGACAAGATCATCGACTGCAAGACCAGGCTGGCGAAGCCGGAAGGGATCTACTGGGAATATCTCGATGAGGAGAAGATCGCCGCGATCCCGCTGCTTCAGAAGATGAAAGCTCGCCTCGAGGACTAGCGATCGCTATAATCGCCGACTGACCTGGGAGCGCAGGCATCCTTGCCTGCTGACTTGATAAGAAGTTCATGTGACAACTGCCGAGCAGGCAAGGATGCCTGCGCTCCCAGGTGTCGGACTTTCGCAGGAGGAAACGAACGATGCTTTCAGTTGGAGACAAGGCGCCCCAGTTCACATTGAGTGACGGCGATGGAAACAAGGTCAAGCTTTCGGACTTCAAAGGCAAGAAAGTCGTGTTGTATTTCTACCCGAGGGATCTTACGCCGGGCTGCACGATTGAAGCGTGCGCGTTTCGAGATGACATCGGGCCGCTTAAGAAACTCGGAGCGGTTGTGCTGGGCGTTTCAGCCGACACAGAAAAAACACATCAGAAGTTCACGGCTAAACACAATCTCAACTTCCCGCTGCTTGCCGATGTGGACCATTCGATGTCGGAGAAGTACGGCGCGTGGCAAGAGAAAAGCTTGTATGGAAAGAAGTATTGGGGCATAGCGCGGATCACCTACATCATCGACGAGAACGGTAAGATCGCGAAGGCCTGGCCCAAAGTGAAACCGGACGGACACAGCCAGGAAGTGATCGAGGCAATCAAGTCTTTATAAGATGCCGGCGATTTTTTTCAGGTCATCGACGAAGCGGCGCATTTCAGTTCGACGAGTGTCTTCGTCAGGCGCCCGAAGGATTGAGGAAGGATGAACCGTAGCCATAACCAGCGGGGCCAGCGGCGATTCGAGAAACTCGCCGCGCTGGCGCGTGACTCGAAAGTCCTTTCCAAGCAGGCTCTGCGCGGCAGTAGCTCCAAGACAAACGATGGCTCTTGGTTTGACCGCAGCGATCTCCGCCTCGATCCAGGGCCTGCACGCCTCAATCTCCGTTGAGTTCGGCTTCTTGTGAATGCGGCGCTTCCCACGAGCTTCCCATTTGAAGTGCTTCACTACATTTGTGACATAAGCCTGGCGGCGATCGATGCCTGCCTGCTCGAGCGCCTCGTCGAGTAAACGTCCGGCGGGTCCTACGAAAGGCTTGCCTTGAAGGTCCTCTTCATTGCCGGGCTGCTCACCGATAAACATGACTTTGGCGCGGCGCCCGCCTTCGCCAAAGACGGTCTGCGTGCCGCGTTCCCACAAATCACACGCCCTGCAATCAGCCGCAGCTTCTTTCAGCGATGATAAGCCTGGCTTTTCGGGGATTAGATCTTCAACTGAGTCTCGAGATTTCCGCCTGGCCACGACCGTGCCTCGTTTGGGTAGTGGGTCAGTTTGAGGTTCCGAGTTCAAGCTTTAGCTTGCCCTCGAGCTTTATGGTTGAAAAAAGGCAAGCTAAAGATTGAACTCTGAACCGGACCTTAAAACTGGCCCACTACCCTTGTTTGGCGTCCTGATTTATTGATATCACGTCTTGACAATGAAGCGCGACAGGTCTAAATTGATTTTCGTTAATCTTCTCTAAATTTTCGAGAGATTATTACGACACTTATGAAGCTCGCATTTTCACAGAAGGAAATCGAGTCCGAGTTGGAGCAGCGCTTCGGCTCCGCGTTCAAACTGCGCGAAAGACCGGTCGTCGAAGTAATGTCCACCGGCATTCCCGAAGTCGATCGCATAACAGGAGGCATTCCGCGAGGGGCGATCACTGAAATTCTCGGCCCCGCATCATCGGGCCGCACAAGCCTGCTTCATGCGGTAATGGCTGCGTCCACTAATCGTCGGGAAGTGTGCGCTCTGGTTGACTCGAGCGACTCGTTCGATACCGCATCGGCTGCCAATGCCGGCTCAGACTTTGATCACCTGCTTTGGATACGCTGCGCGTCAAATATCGAGCACACGATCAAAGCCACTGATCTTCTTTTGCAGAGCGGCGGCTTCGGGTTGGTGGCTTTGGATCTCGGGGACGTTCCGCTCGCGCAGTCACGCCGCATTCAATTGAGCTGGTGGTTTCGGTTTCGTCGCGCAATAGAGAACACTCCAACGGCCATGCTTGTGATCAGCCGCGACCCCAACGCAAGATCCTGCGCGTCACTGGTGTTGGAGACGCGCAGAGAAGCAGCGTTTTGGTCGCGGCCATTAACTTCGATTGAAGTTAAGGTGCGTGCGCTTCCGACTTGCGCGAATCTCCTGGGCGGGTTGCGAGTTCATGTCGAGCGCTGCAAACCGGTGTGTTTGGATGAAAGAGAAGTCAGCTTTGAAGCGAAGGTGTGATTAAAAGCCGGACTTGAACCGGAAACCGCCCGCGACTCTTCGCCCGAAGAAGTGTCCTGAGAATTCCCTGGAACCCCGTAGGGGTAGAATGTCTATAGTGGCGAGTTCACTATGTTGCCAACCCCGTAGGGGTGAAATGTACCTGCGCCGAACTTGTATGCCGCACCTAACGGAGCCAGGAGTCCACGTCGGCGTCCGTAACTATAAACATCGCACCCCTACGGGGTTGCCGGGCGGAACGCTCGATTCCCCGCCCTGAGTTCCGGGTAACCTAAGTCCCGCCCAAGTTGCATTCTTAACCACACCCTTGAAGCGAAGGCGTTCGTTCCTAAAACTAGCAGCTCAAGAGACACTATGATACCGTTCTCCTGAATCAGTCAGGAGCCGGAGCAAGCATTATGGATAGAAGCACATATACCGCCATTCTTGTGTTTGCGATTCTTCTCGCCCCCTTATCAACCCGGCAATGCTTCGCTCAACAACCGAAAGAAACCCACTGGGATTCGTTTCGCTTTCTCCTGGGCGAGTGGGTTGGCGAAGGCAGCGGCGCGCCCGGCGAAGGAGCCGGAGGCTTCTCGTTCACCTTCGATCTGCAAGGGAAAATACTCGTCAGGAAAAACACCGCCGACTATCCGGCTACAAAAGACAAGCCGGCTTATTCACACACCGATCTCATGGTTATCTATCGAGAGGCTGATGACCCTATAAAGGCGATCTACTTCGATAACGAAGGACACGTGATTCATTATGCTGTCAGCTTTTCGAAGGACCAGAGCACGCTGACGTTTCTCAGCAACCCTTCCCCGTCGTCGCCGCGATTTCGATTCATCTACAGCAAAGCGACTCCTGATAAATTGAAGCTGGAGTTTGATATTGCGCCACCCGGGAAACCGGAAGCGTTTTCGAAATACGTCGAAGGCTCAGCGCATCGGAAGCCGGCGTCCAGGTAATACTCGCGAGAAGAACCATCCTTTTGCGATCTTTGCGGTCCTTTGCGAGCCTTGCGTTAAAGGAATCGTTAATTCGTTTAACGCAAAGATCGCAAAGGACCGCAAAGCTCGCAAAGACAGTGACAATCCTTACGAATTCCTGGTCCGTAGTTTTTCTACAGCCGCTTCGTTTATGTGCTTGTGAAGGATGGCGACCAGTTGAGAGGCTTCGACAACCGAGAGGGTGAACGCCACAGTATTATCACCTGCATCGATCGTTAAGTTGATAGCTCCGCTGCGATGATCGATTTCAAAAGAACTGCCCTTAGCTTGAAAAGTGTCCATTATGGTTCTCCAGTGATGTCCGACAAGCCGGCAGGTTTCCGACAGTCGGCTCGACAAGCCGGCACCTTGTCGGACTACTCATCCGCCAATGCGAATAACTTCTTCTCTGTTATTTCGGTCACTCCGAGTTTTCGCGCCTTGGCCAGCTTCGATCCGGGATCTTCGCCGACGACTAAATAGTCCAGCTTCTTTGAGACTGACGACAACACCGTGCCTCCGCGCTCTTCAATCCATTTCTCCGCCGCGCTGCGAGGCATTGTTTCGAGTTTTCCGGTGATGATGAAACTCTTGCCCACCAGTGGCCCTGTCTTTATCGCCCGCTTCTCGCGCTCCATCTTCAACCCGGCGTGGCGAAGGCTCTCGACCAGTTCTCGATTCTGCGGGTCGTTGAAGTATTCATAAACGCTGTGAGCGATTCGAGGACCAATGCCCATTATGCCTGATATGTCCTCTTCGCTGGCGTTCATCAAGCCATCGAGGTCGTGGAAGGCTTCGGTGAGAAGAGCCGCGACGCCTTCGCCGATATGTCGAATGCCGAGCGCGAACAGAACGTTTTCAAAAGGCCGCTTCTTGCTGTCTTCGATCGCCGATTGCAGGTTCTTGATGGACTTATCCTTGAATCCCGGAAGCTCGGCGAGTTGTTCTTCGCTCAATGAATAGAGGTCCGCTGCGTTGCGAATAAACCCGAGTTCAAGGAGCTTGAAAACAGTCGAGGGACCGAGTCCGCGAATGTCCATCGCGCCGCGGCTGATGAAATGATTCAGGCCTTCGAAGATCTGGGCGGGGCACTCGCGATTAACGCAATAGGCCATCGCCTCGCCCTCTTCGTGAACGACGGGTTTGCCGCAGGACGGGCACTTGTCGGGATACTTGAAAACTTTTTCCTTCCCCGTGCGTTGTTCAAGCACCGGACCGACGACTTGAGGTATGACGTCACCCGCTCGCTTGACTACAACCATGTCGCCGACGCGAATGTCCTTGCGCCGAATGTCGTCTTCGTTATGCAGAGTCGCGAGCTTGATCGTCACGCCGCCGAGTTTCACCGGCTCGAGCACCGCGTAGGGGTTCATCGATCCGGTGCGGCCGACGTTGACCCCGATTTCTTTCAACTTCGTAGTCGCGACCTGTCCGGGGAACTTGTACGCGATCGCCCATCGTGGATCGCGGCTTACGGTGCCGAGCACTCTTTGATCTTCGAGATCGTCAACCTTGACGACAACGCCGTCGATTTCATAGTCGAGCGATTCGCGTTTCGGCTCCCAGCCGCTGCAGAAGCTGATCACGCCGCCGATGGAGTCGTGCCATCGAAAGTTGGTGTTCACCGGAAAGCCCCACTCCTGAAGCGACTCGAGCGTTTCCTTCTGGCTCTGAAGCTCGCCGCCTTCGATGTACCCAATCGCATAACCAAAGAACGACAATGGACGCGCAGCAGTCATTTTCGGATCGAGTTGTCGAATAGCGCCGGCGGCAGCGTTGCGCGGGTTTGCGAAAAGCGCGAGACCTTTGTCGGCGCGCTCTTCGTTGAGCGCGTTGAAGGTCGATAGCGGCAGATAGACTTCGCCGCGCACTTCGATTTCCGGAATGCGCTCGCCGCCGCCTTTGAGCTTCAATGGAATCTGCTTTACGGTTTTCAAGTTAGCGGTTACGTCCTCGCCTATTATCCCGTTGCCGCGAGTCGCGCCTCGCACGAAGCTCCCGTTCTGATACGTGAGCGCGATGGCGAGACCGTCGATCTTCAGCTCAGTGACGTAAGCTACGTCGTCGCGTTCAAGCAAGCCGCTAACCCGTTTGTTGAAAGCGCGCAGCTCTTCTTCACTGAAAGCGTTTGCGAGCGAGAGCATCGGCGCGTGATGCTGGACCTTGTTGAATCGTTCGAGCGGCTCGCCTCCAACTCGTTGAGTGGGAGAATCAGGAGACGCGAGTTCAGGATGGGCGGTTTCGAGCTCGAGCAGCTCGCGAAACATGCGATCGTATTCGGCGTCCGAGATCTCGGGCGAGTCTTTAACGTAATAGAGGTAGTTGTGGTATTCGAGCTTCTGCCTTAGATCGGCGATGCGGGCAGCTACACGGTCAATGTCGATTTGAGTGGTCATCTGTATTTTTAGAGCGAAGACCTTGGTCGCGTATCTAGTCTCGTCCGAAACCTTCCATGTGTTTCTTGTTATACGAGAGATCGGGTGGTCCTCCGGAAGCAATGCCGATGAGATCCTTGGCGAGCGCCGCGACCGATTCGGGGTGAGGCTCAGCATGCCGAGCGAGATATTCATCCAGAGCAGCGCGCAGAATTGCGGTTTTCGTAGTCCTTCGTTGCTTGGCCGCGGACGTCAGCTTCGCATCGAGGGCCTTGGAAAGTTTAAGAGAAATGCTTTTCATCTCAGCCTCGGTTTATCAGCTATTTATCCTATGACAGACATTTGACCTAATCAAATAGTCATTTGTTATGTTCGAATTTCGCGTTCCCAAAGTTGCTTTCATGTTGTTTCGTAGTAGAATCGCGCGTACCGATACTCCAAAGCAAAGAAAGGAACATGGATAATGACAACTCTCACCCATCGGTTGCCCGTAGCTGCGGCGCTCCTAGTTGTAATGGCTAGTCACACCATAGCCACCCAGCAACCAAAACAATCATATCAAGAGATTATTCAAACCAAGCTTCTTCGATTCACGAAATATGCGGATGACTTCTATCGTCAAGGGCGTGCGGCTGGCGGAAATCAATGGAAGGCACCCAGTTACCTTCACGATACGGCAATAGACGCGTGCGGTTATCTGTTAGCGGTGCGCGCACTGTTGGAAATCCACGATCAACTTTCCTGTCGAGAGGATCGAGGCAATGCATCGCTGATAATCGCGAGAGAACTGCGTTACTATTCGCAGCGATTAGATGTTGACATGAAGAAAGTGAATCTCGACCTGTCATCTGCAAAGCTTCGTGCCGTAGCTTAGATCGGCCGCACAAATGAATGACGACTTGCAAGAATTAAAGGCGTTCTTTGAATCTATCCGGTCGAACTGACTCAGGCACCATGCAGGAGGTCTTCTGGAAACCACCTGGCCCTTCGATTCATAGGTACGATCCCAGCCTCTTATATGAATCCTATGTTACGCCGTGGCGTTGATGATGGCAGCAACGTGCTGTCCAGGTAGATCGGCTTCAGTTCATTTACCAACTGTACCCAGCGCCGCCAGCGATTCGCAGCGTCGTTGTGGATTTCGTATATCACAGCCATGCTAAGGCTATGACCCGAAACAGAAAGATCCTTTGAGTTCCGAATCTCAGCCATACTCGCTTCAAGGTCTTCTGTTATCCCGACGAACAATGCCGTCTCAAGGTTGTTAATATTCGGAATGATCTGGAAGACAGCAGCACAATTGGGCATTTGATCTGGACCAAGGATACCCACATAGCGCGGTCTGTCGGTACATTCAATAGGCATCATTAATTCCCTTCTTTCAAATAATGTTTAGATCGGACGGTTTGATATCGGAGAAAAGGTTATCACGCGGCGAGTAGCTCGCCAACCGTTGTCATCGAGGAAACGCGCCAAGCCAATTGCTGATGGTTTTCTTGATAGTCTTCCAGTCCGTTTTCCACAGCATCCTTGGCATCCGCTCTTTGTCGGCATCGTCAAAGTAAGCAAGACCGTAAAGGACGTGCGACATGTCCTCAACACCGTACTTTCGCTTATACAGACTCAAAATGTCGGGAAGGGGATGGTGTTTCAACGCCATAGCGTAGATATCAACGAAGTCCTTTTTTGAGCCGCGTTGAGCAAGGGCAGAAAGTTTCATACATGCGAGGTCATCAAGCGATGCGACTGAGCAATCGAAATCTTTGAGCTTCACCAGAGGGCTGAGCAAATTGTACGGGTATTCCAGGAAACTGAACCTCACTCCGGACAGGAACCCATGAAGCGTACCCGCCTCCACGTAGCTTGTCGTAAAGTCAATGGCCCGGCTTCGCATATGTTGCGCCAACAGCATCGGATCGCCGAGGGGCTTTTGAATAAACCAGTCAAAATCTATTGAACGCCGATGCCCGAGATGAAGCGCAACCGCAGTTCCGCCACCAAGGTAAAAGCCACGTCGAGTGGCGAATGATGCAATCTGTTCGAGCGTCTTCTTTTGAGCCGGAGCCAGCGCTTCCAGGTGAGCCGTCATCGCGCCATTCTCTTTTCCCATATGTTTTCCGATCTGGCTGAGAGCCATTCGCTCACTCGCTTGTGCGGTAGCGCTAAGATGATTTCCCAGAATCGGAGCTGGCGCGGACTGAGTTTTTGATGATGACTTGTTATCCATTCCTTGAGTCCGTCATCTCCCAATCGGGACCGTAGCCATTTCACGCTCTCCCAATCACCGATCGTCAACACTCGATCAACGATCAAATCCTGATCGGTCTCCCAGGCCATGTCTTCGAATTTGTAATCCCAGAAGAGTGCACGCAGTCGGGATGGCAGCTTTATAGTTTTGTTTTGAGCCCTGGAAGTCATGTTTTTGTAGGCCTCGTTGAGCGTTCTTTCCGAAGCAGCAATATATCCCACGTGGTTATGTTTGTGAATCGAACAGGCGCGGCTAAGTTCCGAGCAAGATCAATGAAAATCGTGCGAAGCTGATGCTTCTATCGCGTATGACAGCGGTTCGATGCGCCTTGCTCGAACGTGAATCACGTTGTCCTGGTTTTGCAACGGGCCTTCGATGAGAAGCAGCGGCTGGTTTACGAGCACCGCGCGATTGCGGTCGAAAATGTCCGGCGTGATGATCACGTTTGCTACGCCGGTCTCATCCTCCATAGTCAAAAACATAAAGCCTTTTGCCGTGCCCGGACGCTGCCGCACGATTACCCAGCCTGCAATCTTTACCCAAACCCCATTGCGAATTTGAAGCAGATCGATTGAGCGCTTGATGCCGAGCTTGTTCAGCTCCTCACGCCGGTAAGCCATCGGGTGCCGCCCAATAGTCACTCCCGTCCCGCGAAAGTCCGCGTTCACCCGCTCTTCGATAGTCATCGCCGGAAGCGGCGAATCTGCGATCGGATCTTTCTGATCCTTGAGCAGAGGGCCGACTTCACGCGTCGCGCGTTCGACTTTCCACAGCGCGCTGCGACGGTGAAGGAATTGCCGATTGCCGATTGCCGATTGCCGATTGTGGATTTCTGACCTCTGGTCTCCGACCTCTGACTTCTGACCTCTGACTTCTGACTCCTGACTTCTGACTTCTGACTTCTGACTTCTGACCTCTGACCTCTGACTTCTGACTTCTGACTTCTGACCTCTGACTTCTGACTTCTGACCTCTGATCTCCGATGAAGTTCAGCGCGCCGACTCCCGCAAGCTTTCTCATTTCATCCTTGCGAAGCTCGGGCACGCGATTGTGGAGATCGTCAATGTCAGTGAAAGGCTGCTTCGCGCGCTCGAGCACGATCGCCCGAGCGGTTTCTTCTCGAAACCCTTTCACGTATCGCAAGCCCAAACGCATGGCGGGTGACACAGCGTTCCATGTAGGGGCGGCCCTCCGTGGCCGCCCCTCCTTGCCATGTCCTTTTTGATTTTCTGAAGAGGGGCGGCCACGGAGGGCCGCCCCTACATGGAACGCTGTGTCACCCGCAACTTCCTCCAGCGTGCACAGCCAGTCCGAACGCGTGACGTCGATGGGATTGATCTTCAATCCGTGTCGCTGCGCATCCTTGATGATCGTAGCCGGGTGATAGAAACCCATCGGCTGATTGTTCAACAGCGCAGCGGTGAACGCGGCGAGATAATGGCATTTCAAATAGGCGCTGGCATAAGCAAGCAAGGCGAAGCTCGCGGCGTGAGATTCGGGAAAGCCGTACAACGCGAACGAGGTGATTGCCTGCACGATCTTGTCCTGAGTCTCGCCGGTGATTCCGTTGTCGTCCATGCCGCGGCGCAGCTTGATTTCAATCTCTCGCATGCGCGCTTCGGACCTTTTGAACCCCATTGCTCGTCTAAGCTCTTCGGCTTCGCCGCCGGTGAAATTCGAACAGATCATCGCGATGCGCAGCAACTGCTCCTGGAACAACGGCACTCCGAGCGTGCGCCTGAGCACCGGCTCGAGCGAGGAATGCAAACAAGTCGCTTCTTCGCGGCCCAGCCGGCGATTCAAATAAGGATGAACCATATTTCCTACAATGGGTCCGGGCCTGATGATCGCCACCTGCACGACTATATCGTAGAACTTTTCAGGCCGGAGCCGCGGAAGACAGGACATCTGCGCGCGGCTTTCGATTTGAAACAAACCGATGGTGTCGGCCTTCTGTAACGCGCCATACACTTCAGGATCGTCCTGCGGAAGATGAGCCAGATCGACTTCTTCCTTATAGTGATCGCGAATCAGTATCAGGCATTCTTCAATCGCGGCCATCATGCCAAGCCCGAGCAGGTCTACTTTGATGATGCCCATATCGGCGCAGTCTTCTTTGTCCCACTGAACGACTACGCGGCCGGGCATCGCCGCCGGTTCGAGCGGAACTACCGAATCGAGCTGGCCCTGGCAGATCACCATCCCGCCCGAGTGCTGGCCCAGATGGCGCGGAAGGTCCTGGGCTGCAATGTACAGCTCGAAGAATTTCTTGATTCGCGGACTGGTCAGATCGAGCCCCGCATCGCGAAACTGGCGTTCGGTTGTGTCGTTGGGGTCCTGCCACTCCCAGGTCCTTACAAGGCTTGAAAGCCGGGTGATGGTTTCTTCGTCGAAGCCGAGCGCCTTGCCTACTTCGCGAGCCGCCGAACGCCCGCGATAAGTAATAACGTTTGCGGTCATCGCGGCGCCGCGCGTCCCGTAGCGCTGATAAACGTATTGAATCACCCGCTCGCGCTGATCGCCGCTCGGCAGATCCAGATCGATGTCCGGCCACTCGCCGCGCTCTTCGGAGAGAAAGCGCTCGAACAATAATTCCATGCCGACCGGATCGACGGCGGTTATTCCGAGCGAGTAGCACACCGCGCTGTTTGCGGCCGACCCGCGGCCCTGGACCAGGATTCCGTTGTCGCAGCAGAAGTTGACGATGTCCCAGACGATCAGGAAGTAGCCCGCGAGATGAAGCTTCTCGATCAACGCAAGCTCACGATCTATCTGCTTGATCGCGCGTTCGTAAGGCGGCATACCGTGAGCGCCGTTGTAGCGCCACCGCGCGCCTTCGTAGGTGCGCTTGTGAAGAAACGAGTCCATCGTTTCGCCGTCGGGAACGGGATACTTCGGGAACTCATAACCGAGATCTTCAAGCGTAAAGCCAAGTCGTGAAGAAAGCTCGACCGTGTGGGCGATCGCTTCGGGCAAATCTGAAAACAGCGTTGCCATTGCAGAAGCTGACTTCAGAAATCGTTCGGAGTTTTTGGCCAGCAGTCGCCCCGCGGTTTCAAGCTGCACGTGGTTGCGAATACATGTGAGCACATCGGCAAGCTGACGCCGCGCGGCGCTCGCATAACAAACCCCGTTGGTGGCAAGGAGCGGCAGCCCCGATCGCCGGGCTATTTCAACAACTGCCTGGTTGCGCGATTCTTCTTCGCGATTGAAGTGCCGCCCGAGCTCGGCGTAGACATTGTTCCTGCCGAATATGTTAATGAGCTTTTCTGTTATTGCGCATGCCTCATCGGGCCCGCTTCGAAGCGCTTGTGCCAGCGGCCCATCATCACCGCCGGTCAAACAAATCAAGCCCTCAGCATGAACTGCCAGCTCTTCTAAAGTTGCCGCGACCTCGCCCGGCTTCGCATGCTTCGGAGCGCGCAGTTTCATGAGGGTGATCAGCCGGCAAAGATTCTGATAACCGGCTCGGCTTTCGACTAACAGGGGAAGAGTAGCAGTGACTGAGTGATTCGTGATTCGTGATTCGTGATTGGTTTGTAAGGCTAAGGTGATCTCGGCGCCGATGTGGGCTTGGATTTCATGTTTCTTTGCTGCCATGTGGAACCGCGGCGAGCCGTAGAGTCCGTCGCGATCCAGCAGGGCCATTGCTTTGCCATTGAGGTCGGCGCACACGGATATCAACTCTTCGGGGAGCGATGCGCCTTCGAGAAAGCTGAAGGCAGACCGCGCGTGGAGTTCTACGTAATCTTCGCTCATATGCCAGCGACTAGTGACCTGCAACAAAGGTTCGATAGCGAGTAAGGGCACTCCTGTATGGGCGGTCCTCCGTGGCCGCCCCTCCCTGGATGAAGCGCTTCCTCATTAAGGGGCGGCCACGGAGGACCGCCCATACAGGACTACCGATTTGTCCGATACACCCAACTAGTATACTGCGATGCCGAGCCCCCATCTACGAAAATCTTCGAAATATCTTCTACAATTTTCGATTGGGCTGGCCGACTAGAACGCGAAATAGCGCCGACTACCAGGACTGCGCGAAAGGCAATGCTCGTAGTCCGGCCTTCAAGCGGAAGTTCGTAATTTCACCACGAGTCGAACTACAAACTTCCGCCTGAAGGCCGGACTACGAACCTGTTACCGGCCTACAATTACTATTGCCCGGTCAGCCGATTGAAAATAAGATGGGCTCGAACAAGCGGCCTCTTGTCCCCGCTCAACTAAAGATTCAATACGGAGAAACCAGCTCAATGAAATACGTTTTGACGAAGACCGTCTTGCTTGCATTGATGGGAGCGATTCTCGCCGCTTGCGGCCAGCAAAAGCAGCAACCTCAGCAACAATCAGTCCTTGTGACCGCGGCGAATGAGACTGCGGCGATTACGCGGATGCGCGCGATCGCTCAAGCCGAAGCGCAATACATGGCCATGTCGGGCGGGGAATACGGCAGCCTCGATCAGTTGATTGCCAAGCGCTACGTCAATGATCCATCGAGCGGCAAGCTGACGGGCTATCGGTTTGATGTGCAGGTAAGGCCGGCGCACTTCGAGATTACCGCGGTGCCCGAAAAGTTCCCAATCACGGGCACTCGTTCTTTTTACGTTGACGAGACAAACGTCATTCACGCCGCCGATAAGAGAGGCGCACCCGCGACGATTTCCGACCCTGAAGTGTGAAGTCAGAAGTCAGAAGTCAGAGGTCAGAAGTCAGAGGTCAGAGGTCAGAAGTCAGAGGTCAGAGGTCAGAAGTCAGACGTCAGAGGTCGCGGCGATTTTCCATTTTCCAGTTGCCATTTTTCATTTGCCATTTCTGACCAGCCCCACCAAATCACAAATCAATGACAAATGAGAAATTGAAAATGACAAATGGAAAATGCTTAGTAGTGTTCTCAAGTTTGTGTTGGTCGACGAGGAAACGGGCGCTGCGTTCTTTTGGAGTGCGGCGCGGTCTGTGCGTACGCGCCGCTTTGACTGCTTTGAATCGCCACCAAGAGCCAAAGCGGCGCGTACGCACAGACCGCGCCGCACTCCAAATATGCCGTCACTCGGCCTGAGGTCGTTGTCTTGGGTCTGTGAATACCAACACAACTTAAGGACAACTACCAAATGCTTCTGACTTCTGACCTCTGACTTCTGACTTCTGACTTCTGACCTCTGACTTCTGACCTCTGACTTCTGACCTCTGACTTCTGACCTCTGACTTCTGACTTCTGACTTCTGACTTCCGACCTCTGGCTACCTACTGCTTCCTTTGCTATATTGCCGCCGTTGAGGTGAGTGCCCATGCTCCCCAGGATCATCTTTGCGGCGGTCGCATACCTGCTCGGGTCCATTCCGTTCGGCTACCTTCTTATCAAGTATGTTTTCACCAGCGGCGAAGACGTTCGCCAGATTGGCTCGGGCGGAATCGGCGCGACCAATGTCACTCGCCGCGCCGGAAGGACCGCCGGGCTCATCACTTACTTCTTTGACGTTGCGAAGGGAGTCGCGGCAGTCATGCTGATGCGACTGGTAGCCGGCGACGACTACGTCTGGATCGGAGCTGCGGCGGTCGCGGCAATCGTCGGGCACATCTTTCCTGTCTTTCTTGGATTCCGCGGAGGCAAAGGCGTAGCCACCGGCGTGGGCGTGTATCTGGCGCTCGCGCCTTATTCGGTGCTTACAACGCTGGTGCTCTGGGCGCTCATCGTTTATTTCAGCCGCTACGTTTCGCTGGGGTCGATCATCGCGACCGCCGCCGTTCCGTTGTGGACCCTCTTGTATTATGGATTACTCCAACCTAGTCCTCATCTGAGAGCGCTGGTGATCATCGGCATAGCCGGATGCGCCTTGATAGTCGCCAAGCATCACGAGAACATCAATCGGCTGATTCACGGAACCGAGAACAAGATCGGCGCGCGCGTGAAGCCTGATACTTCTTCTACCCAGGGCGGGACCGCGGTCAGCGGAGGGCGAAATTGATGGCTGCTGAAGCCGCTCCCGGACGCAGGCGGGTTGCGATCATCGGCGCCGGGAGCTGGGGAACCGCGCTTGCCATGGCCGCGGCGCGTAATCAGCATCACGTTGTGCTGTGGGCGCGCGAGCCGGAGGTCGCGAGCGGCATCACTCGAGCTCATCGCAATCCGCTCTACCTTTCCGATTTCGATCTCGAAAATATTCACGCCACCACAAACATC
>DATNBZ010000262.1:0-22828 GCA_035607285.1 Blastocatellia bacterium
CGGCACGATGGTCGGCGTCGGGTGGATGGTGGTCATCGACGATTGGCTCACGCGAGGCGGCGCCGTCGGGGCGATGCTCGGGTTTCTGATCGGCGGCCTCGTGCTGATTCCCATCGGCTACGTCTACGGCCGCTTGACCGAACGCCTGCCGGATGCCGGAAGTGAGATCGCCTACACAGGCGAGGTGTTCCCAAAGAAAGTCAGCTTCGCCACCGGATGGATGATGACTCTGGCATACCTGATCGTCTGTCCGTACGAAGCGGTTGCCATTGGACGCGTCGGTTCATATGTCTTCCCGCAACTGAACTCAATCGAGCTGTATCGCGTCGGCGGTTATCCGGTCTATCTTCCTCACCTTCTGGCAGGACTGTTGTTGACCGCAATGATAGTGCTGGTCAACTATCGAGGCGTTCGGCTTAGCGCGACGTTTCAGAACCTGACCACGTTCGGACTGCTTGCGATCTTCGCGATATTCGTCACGCTTGGTTTGTTCAAGGGCGATACCGCAAACTGGCGGCCGCCCTTTGCGGACAACCGGGGGGCGCTCGGAGGATTAGTCTCCACACTGCTGGTGCTTCAGATCGTGCCGTACTTCATGACCGGGTTTGAAGCCGCGCCCAAATGCTCGGAAGAAGCTCACGCCGATTTTCAATCTAGACACTTCGTCCGAGTGATTTTCATGGCGCTTGGCGCGGGCATTTTCTTTTACGTGACGATCATCGGCATAGTGACTCTCATTCAGCCGTGGCAGTCGCTGACGGAGGAACGATTCGCGACCGCCGTCGCTTTCGAGCGGGCATTCGGATCGCGAGCGCTGGTTCAGTTGATAATGTTCGCGGTTCTGCTGTCGCTGCTGAAGATTTTCAACGGCAACTTCCTTACATCGACGCGATTGCTGTTTGCGATGGGACGCCGCGAGTTGCTCGACGCGAGGCTGGGGCGTATCGATAAGCATTTCCGAACCCCGGGCGTTGCCGTTCTGTTTGTAGGGCTTCTCACCGCGGCCGCATCGTTTCTGGGACAGGCGGTGCTTGTTCCCATTTCAGAAGTAGGCTCGCTCGCGGCCGCCGTCGGATGGCTTGCGACCTGCCTCGCGTTCTCGGCGGGCGCAGGCGGCGTGGCGACGACCGCGCGGCTCAGAATAATAGGTTATGCCGGCAGCACGGTTGCGATCCTGTTGATCCTGATGAAAGTTGTTCCGATCGTGCCGGGAAGTTTCGGAAAGTATGAGTATCTCGCGCTGGCCGGATGGATTGCGTTGGGACTCGTGATGTGGAAGCGGCGCAACGCAAATAAGCCGACTTAGCAACGGCGCCCGTTTTCGGCTTAACGTCGATAAGAATAACAGGTTGGGAAGAGGGACTTGTCCCCGCCCGATCAGCTTGTCAACGAAGCCAGCGGGGACAAGTCCCTCTTCCCAACCTGCTATTCGTTATCGAACTGCACACAAAATCGACGACTCTACGGCAGCGAACCCTTCGCTACCATCCACGGATGAACGTCAACGGTCAAGCGTCCGGCCTTGACCGCCGGGTCTCCTTCGGCGAGCGCCTTCGCCTCATCCAATGAACCGACCTTGAATATGAACACGCCCGCGTCGTTCCCCGCGTTCTCGAACGGACCGGCGATCACAAGCTTGCCGGTACCAGCCATCGCGACAATGTTGGCCATGTGATCGGCTTGCAGCTTTTCAGTTTCCGCCGTCTTCTCGGGCGTCCATTTCGGACCTCGACGCAGAAAAGCGAAGTAGTAGGTCGACATCTTCAGCGGCTGCTCAGGCGGCTTCATGATTCCTTTTGCCGCCCACCACTTCAGCACCTCGACCGTAAAGAGTCCGGACTTTACAAAAGGATCCTCCTGCTCGATCGCTCTTGCTTCTTCCGGAGAGGAGGCGTTGAAGACGCCAATGCCTACGATAGGATTGTTGTCGAGGAACGGCCCCATCGCGAAAACTTTGCCGTCTGCGATCAGGCCCTGCACGTGTTTGAGATGAGCCTGCAGGAGTTCCTTATTCCTGGTGGTGTCGCCGTCTTTGAAGTTCGAACTCTTAACCAAAAGACATATGTAGAACGTGCCCATCTCATATTTCGGAGCCTGAGCGAGCGCTCCCGGGGCGCCGGCTGTTTGTATTGCAAGTATGGCAAGCAAGGTTGCGAGAGCCATGATCGATCTCGCAGCGCGTGAGCTTCCGGTCCCCAGGCGCGGGCGGACAATTTCTGATTTCAACATATGTGGATTCTCCTTGAGCGGGTTGGGCACGATATTCTATTAAACGTTCTTTACGGCTTTCTTTCAATGTCCCCGTAGTGTTCGCTCATTGGGTTAATGACTTGTAACGTCTGGTCAGTCCTCCGCGTGCTTTGCGGTCCTTTGCGTCTTTGCGTTGAGTATTTGGTCTTGCGCCTTCAATACCAATACTCAGCGCAAAGACAAAGGACCGCAAAGCACGCGGAGGTTATTAAGCAAAGCAGAATCCGGACACTACGCAATGTCCGACAAACTTTTCAGTTTGTTGCGATATAGGTACCACGACAAACTGAAGTTTGTCGGACATTCACCCATGCGGCTACACTTCGGTTGGAGGCAAACCGATGGATCGCGACCGCGACGAACTGATTCGGATACTTCAGGGAGCCTATTCGGGTGAGCTAGCCGCCGGGCTCGCGTATCGAGGTCACTGGAAATCCGTCAGCAGCCCGGATGAAAGAACCGCGATTCAAAAGATCGAGCGCGAGGAAGCAGTTCACCGGCAGCGTGTGGGTGAGATGCTTGATACCCTTGGGGCTGGTCCGCGGAAGGTACGGGAAGCGCGGATGTGGATGATCGGCCGCACGATAGGCCTGTCGTGTCACGCGCTCGGCCGCTTCCTGCCGATGTACTTTGCCGGAAGGCTCGAGAGCGGCAACGTAGTCGAGTACGAAGACGCGGCCGCTCACGCCTCAGCGTTGGGCTTGAGCGAGTTCGAAGCCGATCTGCTTGTGATGGCTCGAGTGGAAAAAGAGCACGAACTCTTCTTCTTAAGTATGGTCGCGGGCCATCGACTGTTGCCGCTGATGCAAGGGATCTTCAAATGGGGACGCTGCGAGACCGTAACGCCTCAAGCGCCCGAGAATATCGGAGCGGAGCCCGAACCCGCGTCGCAGACCTCCAGCGAAGAGACCGCGTTAATTGCGTGTTCGTAGTTCGTCCTTCAGGCGGAAGTTCGTAATTCGGCGTAAATGTTAGAACGAACTTCCGCCTGAAGGCCGAACTACGAAACAGGCATTTCACATGGCCGGACTCCGCTACTTGATTCCGAACTCGGATTGCATGAATAGTTTTACGCCTTCCCGCCCGGTCATCCGCAACCAGACCGGCTGAGTTTCGCTTGCGGCCTCGATCTGAAAAGTGAAGAACGGGCAGCAGAGCCGTTCAAGCGAAACCCACTCGGACAACATCGCGAGCGAGCGCCTCTCTCCGGATAAACGAAACGCGTAGCCGTTGGGCAACTCGCGAATTTCCTTAACCGCGGCATGCAGCTCCGCACTCAGCTCTTTATGATGCGCTCGTTCGGCCGCGCTTAAAGCCGTCATGCTGCAAGCAAAAGGAGCTTCGCTATCGTCGTTCTTCGAGTTACTTGCGTTACTCTGTGTTGTCATACTCTTGCCCGCGGCCGATTGCGAGTCTGAACCTTTAGCTCTCTGTCCGTACGCGAAGCCGGTTTGCATCGCCAACGCGAGAAAGAGCATCACGAGTGGTGTCATTCGGTTCTTCATGTTTAATCTCCCGGTGATTTGCTTTGGTCCTGATCTATAAGTCTCACGAACATGCACATTGGAAACTCTTCGGTGCATTGGCATTGATTCAAACCGTGCGCGATTGCGTCGCGCTGCGCCTGAAGCTGTTTGATCTTTTGATCCAGGATTGCGAGTTTTGTCTTTGCGATGGCGCGCATTTGTTTTGCGGCCGGCGGGCTTTGCTCTCGCAAATGGATCAGCGAGCGGATCTCGTCAAGCGTGAAGCCGTGCCCTTGCGCCCGCTTGATGAAGCGAATGAACGCGACAGCGTCCGTCGAGTAATTGCGATAACCCGATGATAGACGCATCGGCTTTTTGAGCAGACCGCGCCGTTCGTACAGACGCACTGTTTGAATGCTGACTCCCGTGCGCGATGCCACTTCGCCAATACGCATGGCTCAAGCCTCCGTCAAAGCGTTTTGATTTTGCACTCTATAGCTAAGTATAGAGTCAAGAGGAATGTTCTTGCGCGGGGAATACTCAACGCAAAGACGCAAAGGAACGCAAAGATCGCAAAGAAGGCAAGGAACGCAAAGATCTCGAAGCCGGAACCGATCGAACATCAATTCGAGTGCTTATGCTCGGCTTCGGGAATGTCCACGGCCAGCAATCGCTTTGGTTCGTGACCGACTGGAATCGTCGCTACAACTTTCTTTGTTCGAGTATCGATCGCGGAAACGGTGTCGTCGAGCTGGTTGCTTACCCACACAAGCCGCCCGTCCGGATTGATCGATATCCAGTTAGGAAAGCGGCCCACGTCGATCTTCTCCAACTGCTTCAATTCGGGAACCGAGAAAACGTAAACCGCTTTACCGGCCATGCTTGTGACATAGAGTTCGCGTTCGTCGGGTGTCAGCGCGAGGCCGTGCGTGAGAGTGTCGTAAGGCGGTATCTCGGTCCCCGGCGGCAAGGTTGGAAGTTCGACTCGGCGAATTACTTTTTCCTGTTTGAGGTCGACCACCGCGAACCCGTGCAGTTTCGACAGCGCTACATAAGCCAGCGTTTCGTCGCGACGAAGCGCGATTGGCCGCACCCAATCGCCCGGCGCAATCTCAGCAAGCTGCTTGCGCGTGGTCGTGTCGAAGATCGTCATTCGCGAGCCTGCCATCGAGCCGACATAAAGATGGCTGCCGTTGGCCGAGACATATGTGTTGTGCGGCATTGCCGGAGTCTTCAAGCGCTCAACTACTTTCATTGCCGCCGTGTCGACTACGTCCACCGTAGCGTCGTTTCGCGCCGGCACGAAGACAAATCGGCCGTCGCGCGTGATCGAGACTTCATTCGGCGCGCGCCCGACTTTTGCGCGAGACAGCACCCTGTTTGTAGCTATGTCAACCGCTGCGAGCTCATCGGCGCCCTCTACGCTGACGTACAAGGTCCGGCGATCGGGCGAAGTAATCAACCCATGCGGATTGTCGCCGATCTTGATCGAGCCGGCGACTTTCAAAGTCGCTGCGTCGATGATGGTGACGTCGTCGCCTTTTGAGTTCGTAACGTACACCCGTGTAGTCTTGCCGTGATCGGCCGCGTATGCCGCAGACTGTCGGGTCTGCGGAGTGTTCACTGCGCTTAGGATCGGCAAAACAAAAGCCAGCACAGGTAAGATGAGCCTTATTCGTTTCATAGCGGCGACATAATACACCAGGCGTGCTTGCACCGCGATCCGACTTTGCGGTCTCTGCGGTTCTTTGCGTCTTGGCGTTGAGTATTCTCCGCATGTTAACTTTCGCGCAAAGCGGCAAAGACCCGCAAAGCCGCAAAGTATTATCACCGTAACGAATGAATTAGTTGCTAAATCCTTGCCGGTGTTATCATCCTCCTCCGATGTACATCGACTCTCACGCTCACATCGAGGGAAGCGAATTCGACGGGGATCGCGAAGCCGTGATCCAGCGCGCGCTCGAAGCCGGAGTCGAAATCATCGTCTGTGTCGGCGACGGTGAAGTAGCCGCGGACTCTCACGCGGCTGCGTTTAGACTCGCCGAACAATACCCACTTATTTACACCACGGTGGGTGTTCATCCTCACGAAGCGCGGTTGCTTGACGACGATCTCTATGCGCAACTGATGGAACTGTCGCGGCATCCGAAGGTGATCGCGTGGGGCGAGATCGGTTTGGATTATCACTACGACAATTCCCCGCGCGACGTGCAGCGCGAGGCTTTCAGGAAGCAATTGCGAATGGCTCGCGATCGCGGGCTCCCGTTATCGATTCACACTCGCGAAGCCGAAGCCGACACGCTTGCGATTCTCGAAGAAGAATGGAAAGGCTCAGGGCTCGGCGGAGTGATTCACTGTTTCACCGGCACACGCGCGTTTGCTGAAGCGGCGGTCGAGCTGGGCTTCTACATTTCGTTTTCGGGCGTAGTAACTTTCAAGAAAGCGGAAGACCTTCGCGAAACGGCCCGCGCTATTCCGATTGATCGAATGCTTATAGAGACCGACAGCCCGTTTCTTGCGCCGATCCCGTATCGCGGCCGCCGCAACGAACCTGCTTATGTAGTCGAGATCGCGCGGGCGCTTGCTGGAATTCATGGTATCGAAACGGAAGAACTGGGCAAGACGACGTCGCGGAATTTCAAACGGCTGTTCGAACTTGCGAACCTTTGATGGCACAGGCCGGTTTCAATCCATCGCAGTTCGAATTATCATAGTGCAGATTGGAGATACCGCTATGAACGACGAAGAGCTGCTTAAACGAATCACTCTAAACACAAAGGTGATGGTTGGAAAGCCAGTGATTAGAGGAACGCGTCTCACTGTCGAATACGTTCTCAACATGATGGCACACGGGGCAACGATGGAAGAGATCCTGGGAGAATACGAAGGGCTGACTCAGGAAGACATTCAAGCGTGCCTTTTGTTTGCCACAAAGTCGCTCGAAGATACAACGTTCATGCCGCTAACGGTGGAGGCTGCATAGGTGCGCTTCCTGGTGGACGAGTGCACGGGTCCCGCGGTGGCACATTGGCTCAGTGAGCAGGGACATGAAGTTTTCTCCGTTTATGACGAGGCCCGAGGAATTGGTGATGATCAGATCATTCAAAAGGCTTCGGTTGAGAACTGGATTCTCATTACGAATGACAAGGACTTCGGTGCAAGAGTCTATCGAGAACACCAATGACATAGAGGCGTTGTTTTTCTTAGACTCAAAGATGAGCGAGCAAGTAACAAGATAGAAGTCCTTCGGCGGTTGTTGGCCGCGTATGCTAACCGCCTAGCTGATCACTTCATTGTGGTCTCCGAGACACGCGTCCGCTTTGCCCGTAAGTAATGACTTCACCGCTTCTAGACAGGTCTAAGCATTTGCTGAGCCGCAGAGATGCGCTTCGAGCAATCGGCGTGCTTGCCGGCGGGGTTGTGCTGAACTCGGCTTGCACCCAACGAGTGCAGCGCTCAGTTAGCGGATCGGCAACCGCGGCGACGAGAAGCGTTCGTCATCTCTCGCCGGTCATCGTAGCCCCGGATCGCGAGATCAGAACCGTAGTCGGGCTTCGGCCGTTTCGACCGTCGGGCTTCGTCGTGAGGGCGGAATCACTGGGACCGAAGCTGCTGGTTCACAACTACGGCCACGGCGGCGGCGGAGTCACGCTCTCGTGGGGCACGGCTTTTCTGGCGGCGGAGCTCGTTCGCGAATCGGGCAAGGGCGGACCCGTTGCCGTCATCGGCTGTGGAGTGATCGGGCTGGCAACGGCGAGAACGCTTCAACGTCGAGGATTCGATGTCACGATCTACGCTAAGGACATGCCTCCCGAGACGACTTCTAACATCGCCGGCGCAAGCTGGTCTCCGACTTCGGTTATCGATGAAGACAATCGCACTCCGGGCTGGGACGCGCAGTTTGAACGCGCCGCGCGTTTTTCGAATCGCGCATTTCAGTTGCTGGCCGGTGACGAATACGCGGTGCGCTGGCGTGAACAATACACACTGAGCGACCAGGATTTCGGGCCCAACTGGGACCACGAGATGCTGCACGATCTCTTCCCGGCTTCGCGAAAACTCGAGGCATCAGAGAATCCGTTTCCCGCAAAGGTTGTCCACGTCGAGAACACCATGTTCATCGAGCCGTCGATCTACCTCAACACGCTTGTGCGCGACTTCTACATTTTCGGCGGCCGCATTCGTAGGGTGATGTTCACAACACCAAATCAACTCGCGACTTTGTCCGAATCGATCGTCGTGAATTGCACGGGCCTGGGCGCTCGCGAGTTGTTCGGCGATCGCGAACTGACGCCGATCAAGGGGCAGCTCACTGTGTTGCTCCCTCAACCGGAAGTCGACTACGCGATGGTGGGAAGGGGTCTATACATGTTCCCGCGTCGCGACGGAATAATTCTCGGCGGCACCTTCGAGAGAGGAGTCGAGACAATGGAACCGAATCCCGAAGCCAAGCAACGAATCCTCGCGGGACATCAGCGGATATTTGGCGGCATGCGTTGAGAGTTGCATATGAAAAGAGCACCTGAGTTCTCACCGGCACTCCTGTATGGGCGGTCCTCCGTGGCCGCCCCTTCTTCGACGAAGCGCTTCCTCATTAAGGGGCGGCCACGGAGGACCGCCCATACAGGAGTGCCGATTTCTCTGATGCACTCCACTAGACGGAGCGATATCACCGCTGCTTGCCCTCACACTGCTGCTCTAAATAATCGCGGCGTCGGAAACTGACAATGATCACTCTACCCAAAGTCATTCAGGAAGCCGTTCGAACTTCGGAAGATCAACGCATTCGTCTCACCGATCCCGAAACAAACAAGGAGTATGTTCTCCTGCCGCTGAGTTTTATGATCAAGCACGCGAGTTGGTTTACGAGCAATCAACTCTGTCACCGGAGGAGAAACTCGCTTTGATGCTTCAGGCGGGCTTGCGTGCTAGATGGGATGATCCGGAGATGGACGTTTACAACGACTTGGATCCGCGCCAATGAATGTCCGACTTCGCGTCGGACATCCGTCTTTCTATCAGCTACTGAAAGAGCCACTCGTGTGGACTGGAGCTTCGAGACTTGGGCAATCCCAACGGGATTGCGTCTTACAGCCCAGGGTAGCCGAGTACAGCAACCCTGGGCTGATAGGCGGAACCCCTTCGGGGTTACAGCCCCTTCAAGTTCTTTCGCGATCCAACGGAAATATCCTCACTCCGCGGCGCTTGGTCCAAAACGAAACTCCCCACTGCAGCATCACCAACAACCGGTTCGCAAAGCCGATCAAAAAGTAAATGTGAATCCCTATCCACAACATCCACGCTACCACTCCGACGAAGCGAAACGGGTTGAGATCGGCTACCGCGAAGGTGCGGCCTACGATCGCGAGATTTCCTTTGTCCCAATACCAGAACGGCGCGGGCGGAGCTTGCCCCCTAACACGCCGGCTGATAATCGAAGCAACATACTTGCCCTCCTGGATCGCGGGTTGAGCGACGCCCGGCAACAACGCTGGGTCCCTCCTTGCGCCAAAGAGATTGCGACTCGGCGCGATGACCGCTGCGGTGTCTCCAATTGCGAATATGTCGGGATGACCGGGCACTGAAAAATCAGCGTTTACTTTCACTCGACCCGATCTGTCTGTTTCGGCGCCCAGCCATCGTCCGGCCGGTGACGCCACAACTCCCGCCGACCACAACACGGTAGGGCTGGCGATGCGCTCGCCGTTCACGGCTACGCCTTCGGCGTCGACGCTTTCGACTTTAGCGTTAGTGCGTACGTCGACGCCGATGCGCTGCAGGTGCTCGCGAGCCCGTTCGGAGAGCTTTTCCGGATAAGAAGGAAGGATTCGCGACGCGGCTTCAAAAAGCAGGATGTGAGCCGAGCGAGGATCGATGTGACGGAAGTCACCCTTTAGCGCGAGTCGCGCCATCTCGGCGATGGTGCCTGCCATCTCGACGCCCGCGGTTCCTCCGCCTACGAGTACAAAGGTCAACAGCGCTTGAATCTCATCGCGGGCGGCGCGGCCGTCGGCGGCGAGCCGCTCCGCGGTTTCGAACGCGCGAAGGATCTTGCCGCGAATGCGATCGGCGTCGTCTACCGAGTCCAGTCCCGGCGCAATTTCTTTCCACTCGTCGTGGCCAAAGTAGTTGTAGGTTATCCCGGTAGCGACGATCAGGTAGTCGTAGGAAAGCTCGGCTTCCCTCGTCCGGATGGTGCGCGTCTGCGGGTCTATGCCGATCACTTCGGCCATCAGCACGTCGACGTTTTTGTGCTTGCGAACTATCGAGCGAATCGGCGCGGCTATCTCATCCGCCGAAAGCAAACCGGTCGCGACTTGATAGAGCATCGGCCTGAACAGGTGATAGTTGTGCTTGTCGACGATCGTCACGTTGACCGGCGATCGAGCGAGTCCGCGCGCGGCATAGAGTCCTCCGAACCCGCCTCCCACGATGACTACGCGCGGTGTCCTGGCAGTCGTCTTGCGGTCAGCTTCGTCGCGTGAACTCATCGCGCACCCCCTCTAGAAGTATGACGCGGGTGATCACTAAAACGAAACCGGCCACGTAGTAACGAATTTATTCGTTCTATCCCGGAAACGAATAAATTCGTTACTACGTGGCCGCTTTCGGAAAGCGATCCACGTTCGAGTGTTGCTAACGGGAGGTCGGCTCGATTAATTTAGAGTCAACAGATACTTATGAATAACGGCAACATCGAACTATCACACAACGAGATCAGCTTGTTGCTGTTTGCGCTCGAAGGCGGAAGCGCGGCGCCGATGCCTGACGCGTCGTCTTGTGAAGAAGCCTGCCCGGTCGTCGAGAGCGTCGAAGAGCTGCTCTGTGGCGGTAAGATCGATCCTAAACAACAACTGGTCAGGCATCTGAACAATCATCTCCGCGAAGGGCTGATTGAGACCGGAATGTTTGAACTGATGGCTGCAGCTCAGCCCGGTGCTGTCCACGCCGCAGCGGTTGACGACCCGATAAAGGTTCAGCATGTTAACGAACGATTGTCGCGGTGGACCTGTCAGATCAAGCTCGAAGACCCGGAGCGACAACTGCTCCTTGAATCCGTCTCGCGGTTGCCTCGATCATCCTGGGTAACGATGCCGCGAATGATGTGGCGGTTGAGGAAGAAGCTCATACCGCGATAATTCACATTCGCCGCTCAAGGCCAATCTCCACTGCCGTCACTGGGTGATCTCGTGTATAATCGCACCATCAGGAGAGAGGACAATGAGCAAACAGGATTCTCTTGAAGAGTCGCGTGAAGACGTTAACAAGACCGCAAAACATCCTCGACATCCGATTACGATGTCTAACTCTCGAGAAGAGACTCTAAGGCGCATGCAGTCCTTCCCCGAGCGAGCCACAAAGTTCAGGGAGAAGCTCCGTGCCCTCAGAGAAGCGAACTCGCGTTGAGTTTTTCCTGCCAATCAGAACGGACGCATCTGATTATCGAACTATCACGGATTGGCTCGCCGAAGAGTTAGCCTATTCTCGTGGGGGCTCGACACTGACTTCTCCGTTCACCGGGCTATATGTTTCGGGCACACGGGGAAACGTAATTCGCGACGATGTTCACGTTCTTTTCTGCGATTTTCTTCTCGACATCGATAGCTCCGAAGATCAGTTAGAGTTGGACGCCTATCTCGACGAGGTGCGCTCGCTCTTGATGGAAGCGCTGAAAGAAGAAGATCTCTGGATTGTCTACTATCCAATAACACGCGCCATCGGTTAGCGCCCCTCTTTTACCCAAACAACTATTGCCGTGCGGCCTTAGCCGCGCGTTCTGAACGCGCTTTCGCGACCATCTCCTTGATCTCTCTCATCAGGGTTGGGCCGTGATATGGAATCCCGTCCTTGATCGTCCATTCGACTCCGCCGGTGTGAACCGTCTTTCCGTCTTTGATCTCATCCACTCCCGTAGGATAAAGCACCTTCAGATTCTCAAGAGGGTTGCCGTTGACCACGATCAAATCGGCAAGGTAGCCCGCGCGAATGCGGCCGAGCTTGTCTTCCATACCGAGTATCTTCGCGTTGTTGCCGGTCGCGTGCTGAATAATCTTCAACGGATGAAACCCGGCTTCCTGATGAAGCTCTAACGTGCGAATCAACCCGAAGCCGTACATCTGATATATGAACCCCGAGTCCTCGCCCGCTCCAATCGTTCCACCCAGGCGGTCAAACTCTCGTAAAGCCGCCATCCAGATCCGGTAGTTCTCCTTCCAGAACGTTTCATCGGCCGACGACCAGCCGATGAAATACGATCCGTGATTGGACGGATTCGGTTTGAAGTACTCTTCGAGAGTCGGGTGCAGATACTCCGTGAACCAGGGCTGCGTCTGCGCGCGCTGAAGATCGCGGCTCGCTTCATAAATGTCGAGCGTCGGGTCCCACGCTACGTTAGCCGCAACCATCGCTTCGAGCACTTTGGTCAAACGTTCGGGGCTTGCTTCACGCCATAGGCGGCCCGCATAACGAAAACGATCGACCTCGTTAGCGTAATTGTAGTTCGATGGAAAATTCTGACGGCCGCTTTCGATCGCGGCATCGGGTATTCCGTACCAATGTTCGATTGAGGTCGTCCCAAACTTTATGTCGTCCCAGGCGTTCGTTTCTTCTACGCCTGCATGATGAGCGACGCGCAAGCCGAGCTTGTGTGCTTCATCAAGGAGCGCGGCCATTATGTCGCGATCGACTCCGAGAATCTTTATTCCGTCAGCGCCCATCTGCTTGATCTCTCGAACGCGCGCTCGAGCTTCGTCGGCGTTGCGAGGCGCCGGCGCATAACCGAACATCGGGTAGATCAACAGGCGCGGCGCGGTGACTTCGGCCTTCGCGCTGTGGTCGCGGAGCGGCAAGGTCTGTTTTGTATCGCTTCCTACATCGCGAACGGTGGTGATGCCGCACGCGAGCCAGAGCTTCAAACAGTAGTCAACCGGCTGAGGGATGCCGGCTCGCTCGTATTGAACGTGGCCGTGCGCATTGATCAGGCCGGGCAGAACATACTTGCCCGTCGCGTCGATTTCGACATCGCCCTGCGGGCGCCTGGCCCTGCCATCGCGAAGCGCGACCGGATCGAGCGCGACGACCTCGGCAATCCTGTTGTTCTCGATGACAATGTCCTTCGGTCCGGAAGCCGGCGTGCCGTTGCCGTCGACTATCATCGCGTTGCGGATGACGAGCCGCGGGTAGCGCTTGCCGCTGGTGACTGGCTGTTTGGTCGTTTGAGCGGAAATTGGTCCAGGAACCGAAAGGCAAATCAATGAGACGATCGCGAAGCACGCGATGCGCGGCGAAAAAACACCTGATGCGAACATTGAGAATCTCCTGACCTGTTGAGATGAACGAGAACCGTTGTCTGGTGAGTCATTGTGCGACGACACCGCCCGCCGGTCAATCGCCTGGCGATGCTGCAGAACTCTTTCTGCTCGTGTCGGCGTTGCGCGCAACTTTTTCGCGTGTCATGATGCGCTCGCAAAGACATGAACAAACGCAGGAAGTTATTCGACATCGCTCTGACGGGAATAGGAATCGGCGGCTTCGAACAGGTGACTCTCGCGACGCTGGAGGCCTTCGAGCAGGCGCGCATCATCTTTCATTTGACCTCACATCACAACAAGCTGAAGAAGATCTGCCCGAACGTAGTCAATCTGGAAAAGAAATACTGGACCGGCGAAGAGGACGTTGAAGTGTACGGCCGCTTGGCCGGCCTGTTGCTGGACGAAGCGCGGAAAGGTCCCGGTGTGGTCGCGGTTGGTGACGGACACCCCGCTTACTACGACGACGTCACGTGGGACGTTTATCGCAGGGGCAAAAAGCTTGGCCTCGATGTAAGAATTCTTCCAGCTATTTCCTGTCTGGACTCCATGGCTGCAAACTGCGATCTCGAGATAAACGCCAGCGGCATTCAGATTCTGGACGCGCCTTCGATGGTGGAATATGACCAGAAGATCAACCCTTTCATGGACGCGCTGATCATGCAGATCGGATGGTTCGGCACTTCATCGCTTGTGAACATGCGCAGCAGTAGAAAAGGCGCGCTTGTTCCGGTGGTCAAACACCTGACCAGGTTCTATCCGGCCGATCATCGAGGCAGGCTTATGCGCGCGCCTTATGACAGAACCGAAGCGCCGACGGTCATAACGACGAAGCTTGGCGAGCTGGACAGTCATCATCGAAAGATCGTGACAAGCATGTGTTTGTTCATTCCCGGTTTGGAGACTGATTAATGCCCTTTGCATTGCGACGCCGGTAACATTTCTTGAAAGCCCGGCCTTGCGTAACGGGCAGGAGACTTTGCGACGAGTCCGCTAGAACGTTGTGGTTTCTTCCTCACATACCAGAACAATCGGTGGTCCGCCGGTGGAGATCGCAAAGGCATGGGCCACTGCTTCCTGCGTTCCGGCCGACGCGACCGACCTCTGCAGTGCTTCCATTGATGGGAAGTAGAGTTCGGCGATTCGGGCAAAAGGTGCGTCGCTCCCATCTGGCGTTCCGACTACTTTGCTAGCCGCGAACTTTGTCATCCCTTTGATCTTCTCCGCAGCGAGCGGCACGTGTTCTTCAACGTAGGCTTTCTCGAAAGCAGCCGCATCGGTCGGACGCGGATAGATCACCATTACTTTTATCTCACTCATGTTTTTCTCCTTGGATCGAGTTCAGGGTTCAGGGTTCAGGGTTCAGGGTTCAGAGTTCAGGGTTCAGGGTTCAGGGTTCAGGGTTCAGGGTTCAGAGTTCAGGGTTCAGGGTTCAGGGTTTCATGTAAGGGCGGTCCTCCGTGGCCGCCCCTCGTTACTTACGATGCTCTTTTGGCGGACGAGGGGCGGCCACGGAGGACCGCCCCTACATGAACTCTGAACCCTGAACCCTGAACTCTGAACTCTAACCGGCTAATCAATGGACTCGGCGGTCGTAGCCCGTCCAGTACTTTTCGCGAAGCTCCTTCTTCAGAATCTTTCCGGTGCCGCCTTTCGGAAGTGCATCGAAGAATTCGACTGATTTTGGGACCTTGAAACCTGGCAACCGGGTTTTGCAGTGCTCGATCATTTCGTGTTCGCTGAGCGACTCGCCCGGCTTGCAGACCACCAGGGCCTTTGGCACTTCGCCCCATCGATCGTCGGGCACCGCCACGACCGCGCACTCGAAGACCGCCGGGTGGGAATACACAGCTTTCTCTACTTCAATCGAAGCTATGTTCTCGCCGCCCGAGATGATGATGTCTTTCTTGCGATCGACTATCAGAAAGTAACCGTGCTCATCGACGGTGGCCATATCGCCGGTGTGAAACCATCCGTTGCGCATGACGGTGGCTGTTTCTTCGGGCAGCTTCCAGTAGCCGGCCATCACGTTGTCGGCTCGAACGACTACTTCGCCCGCGCTCGCGCCGTCGTGCGGCACTGGTTTGTCATCCGCGTCGAAGATGTCGATCTCGACGCCCGGCATCGGGAAGCCCGCCATTGCCTGGCGGCGCCAACGATCTTCGTCGGGTTCGTCTTTCAGGTGATCTCTGATGAAGGCCTGCGTCAGCACCGGGACAGTTTCCGTCAGGCCATATCCACCGTAGGCGTGGCAGCCCATCTTTTGTTCGACCTGGCGGATCAAATCGACCGGAGACGCGGCCCCGCCTATCGCAATGTAATCCAGGCTCGACAGATCGTACTCGCCAAGCGACGGATGGTTTATGATCGCGTTCGCCATAGTCGGCACCATCGCGAAGTTTGTCACGCGCTCGCGTTGAATCAACTCGAGCACTTCGGTCGGATCGAATCTCTTGACGATTATGTGACGCGCGCCGCTGCACGTGAGCGTATGCGGCGTGCCCCAGCCGTTTACGTGAAACAGCGGAATCGTGTGAAGCTGAACGACTGTGTCGTCCACCGCCAGCCCCCCAATTACCTGCAGCGCGTGAAGATACAAATTCCGGTGCGTCATCATCACGCCCTTCGGATTCGCCGTGGTTCCCGACGTGTAAAACAACTCCGCCAGGTCGTCGTCGCGGATGTCGGGTGGCGTGAAACTGGCTCCAGAAGCCGATATCAGGGCTTCGTAGTCGCTTCCGTCACCGTTGGCCTCGAGCGGGATATAGCGTCTGATGGTCGGCGATTGATTTCGAATGCCATCGACAATCGGCTGCAGGTCCCGGTTGTAGAAAAGCGCGACCGATTCCGAATCGTTCAGGATGAAAGCGATCTCGGCCGGCGTCAGCCTGATGTTGAGCGGCAGGAGCACCGCGCCGGTTTGCACGACGCCGTAGTAGGCTTCGAGCAATTCGTGACTGTTGTAGCCCAGCCACGCGACTCGCTCGCCTCGATTGATTCCCATGTCTACCAGTGCGTTCGAAAGGCGATTGCAGCGCTCGCCGTAGTCGCGATAAGTCATCCGCACATCGCCGTCTACGATTCCGATTTTGTTTTGGAAATACGTTTCAGCGCGCTGCTTGAATCTGATCGGTGTCAGCGTAAGGTTCATTCGGTCTTCTCCAGAGTCAAACCACGGATGAACACAGATGAACACAGATAAACACACATATGGTCTTACGTTTTATCTGTGTTCATCTGTGTTCATCTGTGGTTGAGTTTCCTCTTAGCCTATTCGCCTCGTTTGATGTTTCCAGTATCGCTCGCGCAGTTGCTTCTTGAGTATCTTTCCGGTGCCGCCCTTTGGCAATTCGCCGTCGATGAACTCGATCGAGTGAGGCGTCTTGTAGTTTGCTAATCGAGCACCGCAAAACTCCGTCAGCTCCTCCGCGGTAGCCAGCTTCCCGTCACGCAAAACAACACAAGCGTGGACGGCCTCACCCCAATCGGGATCGGGAATCGGAATTACCGCGGCTTCCTTCACCGCCGGGTGCGCATAAAGAACCGCTTCGACTTCGGTCGAGAAGACGTTCTCGCCGCCGGTCACTATCATGTCTTTCTTGCGATCGACCAGGTATATGTATCCCTCTTCATCCACCGTCGCGAGATCGCCGGTGTGAAGCCATCCGTCTCGCAACACGTTCTCGGTGTCTTCAAGCCGCTTCCAGTAGCCGAGCATTATGTTTGGCCCGCGCGCGATAATCTCTCCGACTTCGCCCGGTTTCGCGTCTGAGCCGTCCTCTTTCACAACCCGCACATCGACGCCGGGAACCGGCTTTCCGCAGGAAGCCAGGCGGCGTTCGCCCTCGGGGCCCGGCGTCAGATGATCGTCGGCCGTCAGAACCGTCAGAAGCGGCGAGGCTTCGGTGAGCCCGTAGCCCTGCCCGAAACTACAATCGAAGATCTTCATGGCACGTCGAAGCAAATCAGGGGCGATCGGCGAAGCGCCATAAGTCAGGTGCCGCAGGGACGACAGGTCATATGAATCAATACCCGGTTCGTGAAGCAGGAAGTTGATCATTGTTGGAACCAGCACGATTAATGAAACCCTCTCGCGCGCGATTGTTTCGAGCACCTGCTTTGGATCGAAGCGCGGGATGAATGCCTGCGTAGCTCCATTCGCGGTGTGAGTGAAAACGGCCGCCCCGTCCGCAAGGTGAAACATCGGCGCCGCGTGCAGGTAGATGTCCGTAGGGAGATAATTGTAAACGCCTTCGGAGTTCGCGATATTCGCGAGCATGTTTCTATGACTCAGCATCACGCCCTTCGGCTCGCCGGTTGTCCCCGAGGTGTAAAAGAGACCAAGCAATTCGTCGTCGCTCACATCAGGCGCTTCGAAATCCGCGGCTGCGCCGGCAAGCAGCTCTTCGTAAGAGAGATAACCTTCGCAGGGCTCGTCTCCCATCAGGATGAAGTGCTCGGCTGAATCCAGACTTGCGCGTATCGTTTGGATCACCGGCAACAGGGCCTGGTCAACGGCGACCACACGCGAGCCGGAATGATCGATTATGTATTTGACTTCGTGGGGAGGAAGGCGAAAGTTGATCGGGACAACTGCGGCCCCCACTTGCGGGACTGCATAGTAGAACTCATAAAACTGATGGCAGTTCAGCGCCAGGATGGCTACACGATCTCCGGGGCCTACGCCCAGCCGGGCAAGCCCGCTCGAGAGGCGATTGACTCGCTCGTCAACTTCCCGAAAAGTAAGTCGCGTGCCGCCGCAGATTGAGGCGAGCTTTTCCGGCGTTTGCGCAACGCTCTTCTTTAGGCCCTGGACTATGCTCATAGCCATTCGCTTAAGTTCAATAGGACCCGAGCAGACCTCCCATCGTCATGATCGGATGTGACATGAACGTGCGTTTTTCGGTGCTGGCAACAATTGCATAGCGGCGATGAAGTTGTAAAGGCAGGCAAGATTGAGATCGGGTTCGTAGACATCTTTGCTAGCCTTGCGGTCCTTTGCGTCTTTGCGTTGAGAATCAGCAGAGAATTCTCAACCTCCCATGCGAGGAGAATTCTCAACGCAAAGACGCAAAGGACCGCAAAGCTCGCTAAGAGGACTACTAACTCCGCGCCTCAACATGATCCGCTTGCGCAGGATTGACCCGGTCAGCCCCGCCAGCTATAACAACGTAAGAGTGGTATGGCAACAACATCGGCCTCGACCATCAGAAGAACCGGAGGCGCGGAAGGACAGGAATTCGGAGGGCACGCAGGATTCCTGGACTATGGCGGCGTGGCGCTGGACTCCTTGCGCGCAAACAAGCTGCGCTCGTTCTTGACGCTGTTCGGCATCATCATCGGCATTACTTCGATCATCGCGGTAATCTCGATCATTCAGGGGCTCGATCGATACTGGAAGGAGAAGGTTTCCAACTTCGGCCCCAACACGTTCGTGATAACTCAGTTTCCGATCACCACCAATCTCGACAAGCTATTCGAGATGATTCGCCGAAATCCGGAGATTCACGCGGACGCCGCCGAATCGATCCGGCGTTACTGCAGTTCGTGCGATGCAGTTGGTGTGGAGACGCACAAGCAACTGGACGTACGCTACGGCAGGCAGTCTTTGCAGGACGTGGACACGTCGGGGATTACGCCGAACATTCTGGATATTGAAGGTTACAGCGTCGAGAGCGGGCGGCCGCTTCAGGAGTGGGACGAGGAGCACTCGCGGTTTGTCGCGTTCATCGGAGCGGATATCGCCGAGAAGCTTTTCGCGGGCGCCGATCCGCTGGGTAAGAATATTCAGATCGGTGATCACTCCTACACAGTCGTGGGCATTGCAGAAAAGAAGGGGTCGGTGTTCGGGTTCTCGCGAGACAACTTCGCAAGGATACCGCTTTCGACGTTTCAGAAAATCTACGGCTCGCGGCGGACGGTGAACATCTCGATTCGCGGAAGGGAAGGCCAGATGGAGCGCGCGCAGGACGAGTCGCGCCTGGCGATGCGCACGCTTCATCATCTGGACTATCATGAGGAGGACGACTTCGGGTTGATCACATCGGAAGGCGTAAATGAATTGTTCAACAGTCTGACGAGCGTGATCTTTTCAGTCTCATTATTTGTAGTCGGGATATCACTCGTGGTTGGCGGCATCGTGATAATGAACATCATGCTGGTGTCGGTCGTCGAACGGACAAAAGAGATCGGCATTCGAAAAGCAGTGGGCGCGCGTCAACAAGACGTGGTGAATCAATTCCTGGTCGAGTCGGTTGTCTTGTGCTGTGCGGGAGGCGTCGGCGGGATTATTTTTGCGTGGTGCATATCGTGGTTGCTCGCGCGGTTCACGCCGTTGCCTTCGTCTTTCCCGTTGTGGGCGCCGGTTGTGGCTCTGACTCTATCGACGATAATCGGAGTCTTCTTTGGCATATATCCGGCACGACGAGCAGGAAGGCTTGATCCGATCGAGGCATTAAGAGCGGAATGAAACGTGATGCGTGAAACGTGATTCGGAGGTGCAATGAACTATCACGAATGGGAGAGGTCCGTTCCAGCAACAATCACCGGCGATTCTTTGTGGAAGATGGAGGTATACCGCTTATCCTTGTTTGCCGGCGATTTGGCTTGGGAAGATGCCACGAAGCTAATGCGCGATCGGCGTACGCGGCGACTGTCGGATCAACTGTATCGCGCCGTCGGGTCCGTCAGCTCCAATATTAGCGAAGGCTACTCACGTAGCACCGGTCGGGATCGAGCACTCTTTTACAGTTACGCCCTTGGCTCTGGCCGTGAAGGACGCGACTGGTATTATAAAGGTCGGCACGTGCTGGGCGAATCAGTAACCAGTCACCGTTTGGATCTGATGACGCAGATCATTCGGATGTTACTTGTAAATTCCCGACCAGCGCGGTCAATCGTTAAGGGAAGGGAAGCGCTGTATGGAGATTTACAGCCTAGCGACTCGACGATGTGAATATACGTTTCACGTTTCACTCATCACTCATGAACCTGTCGAGCATAAAAGAGAACACGGCGCTTGCGATGGAGACGCTGGTCGCGCACAAGTTTCGCGCGGCGCTCACCATCCTCGGCGTGTTCATCGGCGTGCTGGTGATCGTCGCAATGGCGGCGGTGTTGAACGGCTTTCGTCAGTCGGTGCTGGACAACGCCGAAAGCTTCGGCACGCGAAATGTTTACCTGTGGCGCTATCCGTTTATCATGACCAGCAAGCCGTCGGCTGAGGTTCTGAGCCGCAAGCCTCTTTCGCTTGAAGACGCACGGGCGATCGAACGCGAAGTGCCTCAGGTCGAGCACATCTATGCCGGCATTCCTTACGTGATAGGGCTTCCGGGCGGTCCGCCTCCCGTGCCGCCAGAGGTTCGCTATCGCGACAAGGCGATGAACAGAACTCAGTTGATAGGGAATTTTCCGATGGCTGAGTTGGTGATGAATGTGCCAATTGCCGAAGGACGCTATTTCAACGACTCGGAAAATCTACACAAGGCAACGGTGTGTGTGCTGGCGTTCAACGTCGTCGAAGCTCTGTTTCCGGCGGAGGACCCGATCGGCAAAACGATCAATGTTGGCGGACAGGACTTCACCGTGGTTGGCACAGTGAAGAAACAGAAGGCTGGTCCGTTCGGCTCGGAGAATCAGGAAGACAACGACATTTTTATTCCGTACTGGACCTTTCACAAGATGTATCCGTCTAAGGACGACCACTTTCTTATCGTTCGAATGCGGGAAGGTGAAATGAAGGAGGGCATCGCCGGTATCGAACAAGTGCTCAGGCGGCGGCGCAACGTTTCGATAGATAAAGACAATGACTTCGAGATAGGCACGCCCGATTCTTTCATCAGCACCTTCGACGATATAGTCGGCGCAGTATTTGGAGTAATGATCATCATATCGTCGATCGCTTTTATGGTTGGCGGCGTCGGGGTGATGAATATCATGTTAGTAGCGGTCACCGAGCGGACACGAGAGATCGGCATACGCAAGGCCGTGGGCGCGCGGCGCTAGGACATCATCTGGCAGTTTTTGACGGAGGCGGTAACTCTGACGGGGATCGGCGGGCTTGCCGGGTTGTTCTTTGGCTGGCTGCTCGGTGTAATCGTCTCGACGCTTGTGCCGGCGCTTACGATGGCGATTCCGCTGTGGGCGGCAGCGTTCGGGTTCTTCGGATCGGTGACGGTAGGAATAGTTTTTGGCTTATGGCCTGCGATAAAAGCGGCGAGTCTGGATCCGATCGCGGCGCTGCGGCATGAATAGAGATATCCGTCGTTCGCCGCTGTGAGTTCGATAACATTTTGAGACTATTTGGCGATTCTGCCTCAACTCTCGTCACCATACCTGGCAACAAAAAGCTTTCCTTCGTAGTCAACAATGCCGATTCTCATTTGCTGCAGCCATCCATACCGGCCAAGCACATTCCGAGGATATCTGAAATTGGCAAAGTACACGGTCGCGCTAAACTCAAAGCCAAATGCGCACATTGATACTTCATGTCCAAAGCCGGTGAATGTTCCTTCAGCAGTTCCAAAAACTCTCTGTATACCTGAATCAACGCGCAGTCCTAACAACTCCCCGTATTCCCTCTTGAATATGCAGTGCGTAGCGCCAGGTCTAACCTTGAGTCCAGTATTCGCACTTGTCTGTCGCCAACCTTTAGCTCCACTGGAACGATAATGCCGGCTAGGGCTGGATCGTACTGATGCAATAGATCAAAGCCAAGACTGTGCACCACGATCACCACCCCCCGAAGGGCAGCTCATCCCAAGGCTCGATTCTTAGGACAGTTGGCACTCGAACTCCCAAGCTGCGAGCTTTGTCGTAAACTTCTTTTGCATCCGGCCCGTGGGCAAGCAGTCGATCGCCCTCGAGTGCGATCCAATGGCCGACGTATTGTTCCCGATGCTCCTTCAGCCATTGCATCTCTAGGGAACAATCAATGGGCTCAACCTTACGTGTTGTTTCAACCATTACTCGTTTCTTCCTTTAACCCATCCGCATATCGGACTTGAAAGACATGTTACGGCGCTACCACTACGTGGAACGACGAACTCGGAACTCGATCAGTAGTTCGGGAAAGCGTAGTCCTTCAGCATCTCCGCGCGTTCCTTTTCCTCTTCAACCTTCATCGCGTTGCAGTCGCGCATCGACACCATGCCTGAAAACTTCCCGTCGCCGCCCTCGACTATCAAGTGATAAACACCGTTCTCGAGCATAGTCTGCATGGCCTTGCTCACTTCGGCCTCGGGAGCGACCTTGATCAGGTTTGTGCTCGATATCGACTGAACGTTGACTTCGGACGGGAGGAAATTCTCGGCTACTACTTTGTCGGATATGTCACTTTGCGAGACTACGCCGACGATCTTCCCTGATAAGTCGCACACCCCTGTCGCGCGTATGCCTCGGTCCTTCAAGTAGCGCGCCGCTTCAGCCGCGGTCATCTGATTCGAGATGCAGTAGACCTCGCTTCTATCCTTGATGATGTCGTGAACTTTCTTGGCCATAGCTCCCTCCGTCAGGTTCAGATTGTCAATCGGGTTAGAGCTTAAGAGTGCCTCAATGATACCGCGAATGGCGGTGGCTTGCTAGTGAACGCCCCGCGCGTGGTTCTCACGAAAGCGGGCGTTCAGAGTACCGACTTGAGTCGGGCCGTGCCATGTAAATGCGGGCGTTCAAAGTACCGACTTTAGTGGATGCGGCCGACAAGGCTGCGAATCTTATGGGGTGAAAGTCCCCTGCCGTCAATTGCCCGATTCGGACGGCTAGCATATCCGACGCGAGGTGAGGTAACGAGCCTTGCGGTGCTCGGAA
>DATNBZ010000265.1:0-55856 GCA_035607285.1 Blastocatellia bacterium
ACGGGCTTGCTCAAAGAGCGCGTCGAGTTGCTCTGCGGTCATTCCGCTTTTCCGAAAACCTTCGCGAATCGGCGCAAGGATCTCAGCAAAGCTCTGCTGAGAAAGAAGCTCGGCCTCGATCAAGGTCCGGAGATACTCCTCGGCGCTCTTTCCTTTGCTCTGGCTCAACTCTCGGATGGCTTCCCTGGTTCCCTCTGGGAGTCCAGTAATCGCGATGGTCATCTGCGTAAAGACTGCGCAAGCATCGTCAGGAACGGCACACATAAGTCGTAGTTCAAGTCATAGTAGTTCAGGCCGATCTTGATGTTCTTATAGTACTCCGCTCTGTGCTCTTTGTAGTATTGCTCTGATGGAATCTGCCAGGCGTGTTTGCCTAGAAAGCTCGAAAGGAACCACTTTTCCAGTAGCCGAGCGGCTCGGCCGTTTCCGTCTTGAAAAGGATGAATGTGCACAAACACCAGGTGGAATAGAGATGCGTAGTAAAAGACACTCGCAGCGTCTTGAGTCTGTTGCTTGAGTGATTTCACATCTTCGAACAATTCCTGCATCTTTTCAGCTACGAACTCCGGTTCGACAGCCGCGTACTCAATGCCATGTTGGCTGTACACGAACATGCGTTGATCGCGATATTTCCCTTGCTGAGCTTTAGGTAACAAATGCTTGGCCAGAATTGCGTGGGCTTTCAACAAGTTCTTTTCGTTCAGTGCATGCTTCTGGGCGAACTGATATGTCTCGATGAGCGTTTCGATTTCTGTTCTTTCTTTTGATTTGAAGCCTCGCCCATTGCGATTGAGCTTCGAGTTCATGAATGAATCCAGGTCTATGCTATTGCCCTCGATGTTCGACGAATAGACGGCCGAGGCTTCGAAAGAGAATGTTAGGGCCGGAAAATTATTGCGAGCCAGGAAATTGCTCCACAGTTTTCCCGGGTCGTGAGGCTGCAGTAGTTTAAGCCACTCTCGGAAATAACGTTTGTCGGAGATGTGCATATGAGCCGGCGATGATTGTAACGTACTGCGGCTAGAATTCAGAGGTCCTCTGCCGCCGATAATCTCGTCTTGCGCGAGGGGGTTCAGTAATGGTTTAGTCGGTCTTCATCCGAAACACGGAAACGCTGATTCACGCTGCCGTCGGTTCGCTGATCGGCGCAGATCAGCGAAACAAAGTCAGCGCAAATCAGCAGTTCCTCCTCTCCCTGGTCAACGTCGAGCAAGGCATAGAACATTTACCTGGCGCTGCTTGAATCATTCGGCATTCTGATGTTACCTGTATTAACCCAGAGGCGGCAGCAACTCCATACGTTCAGCGGAGAAAGGCATGAACCCATCTACATGGATTGAGAATCGCGGAAGCGAATTTCGCTACGCTCTGCGCATGATCCGCAAGACTCCCGGCACTACCGCGATCGCCGTTATGTCTCTAGCGCTCGGCATCGGGGCTAACACCGCAATCTTCTCGTTAGTCGATGCGATGCTGCTGAAGCTGCTTCCGGTCAAGTCGCCGCAGGAGCTCTTTCTTGTAGCGGCCAATCCCGCGCGCCCAAACACCGGCTGGAACTATCCGGACTACTCCGCGTTTCGCGAAAACAACACAAGCTTTTCCGGGTTGGCGGCTTACAGCGGAGGCCAGCCGATGGGAATGCAAGTGGAAGGCGCCGATGCAGGAGCTTCCACCGAGCTTGCTTACGTCGCCGCTGTATCGGGTAATTATTTTGAAGTGCTCGGAGTCGGGCCGGCAATTGGCCGCGTGCTTGATTCAGAAGACGATCGAGCGTCCGGCGCCTCGCCTTATGTCGTCCTGAGCTACGACTATTGGCATTCGCGCTTTAGTGGAGATGCTGATGTCGTTGGACGCACGATTCGACTGAACGGCTACCCGTTCACGATCGTCGGCGTCTCGCGGCGCGGCTTTAGCGGAGTCAACCCAACCAACTCTCCGAATATGTTCCTGCCCATCATGATGCACACCCAGGTGACCGGTGTTCCTTTTGCGCTGTGGAATACTCGTCACTATTGGTGGATGCAATCCGTCGGACGGCTAAAGCCCGGAGCAACGGTCACACAGGCAGAGACTGAGCTATTTGCGGTTTACCAGAACCAGGAAGAGGGTGAGCGTCAGTCGGCTCAGAACGAGCGCTTCGTCAACCGCGCGCAGCCGATTGTGCTGATACCGGCGGCGCGTGGCTATTCGTCGGTGCGAAACCAGCTCCAGCGCCCGCTGATTATCCTGATGATCGTCGTTGGACTGGTGCTCCTGATCGCGTGCGCGAACGTGGCGAACCTGATGCTCGCAAGAGGCGCCGCGCGTCAACGCGAGATCGCGATCAGGCTCGCCGTCGGAGCCAGCCGGTCGCAGCTCACGGCTCAATTGTTGATAGAGAGCGTCGTGATTGCTTTCATAGGAGGAATCGCCGGATTGGGTTTCGCGTTCCTTGGCGTAAGGGTCTTACTCGAATATTTGCCTCAGAGTGGTTGGGGCCAGGCGACGCTCAACGTCTCGCCCGATCTGCGATTGCTCGGCTTCACGTTTGCAGTCTCACTGATCACCGGAGTGCTTTACGGAATCGCGCCCGCGCTCAAGAGCACCAAGCCGGATCTCATTCAGACGCTCAAGGAGGATTCGCCGGGAGCGGCGGGCCCATCGCGGCTGACGCTGAGCAATGCGCTTGTCGTTATCCAGGTTGCCTTGTCTCTGGTGCTCCTGATTGGAACGGGCTTGTTTGTCAGGAGCCTGGGTCAGCTTCACGATATCGATTCAGGGTTTCGCGCGGACAACACTCTGGTAGTGATTGTGGATCCGAGCCGGAACGGTTACAAGGGCCAGCGGCTTCGCGATTTCTACGAGCGGTTGCGACCCGGCATCGAGGGCCTTCCCGGCGTTCAATCGGTCAGCCTCGCGGAGATCACGCCACTCGGCGGCTCGCGTTGGAACGGAGACGTAAGCGTCGAGGGTTATGAATGGAAGGGCGACGAACAGAAGTACGTCGACATGAACGCCGTCGGGCCCAGGTATTTCGAGACCGTCGGGATCCCTCTTCTTCAGGGGCGCGAGTTTCGTGATGAAGATAACCCGGTATATTCGCTCGATCCACCCGAGAAATTCACTCCCGGTGTTGAGCCTCCCGAACCGCCGGGCCCGCGGGTCGCGATCGTAAACGAGAGTTTTGCAAAACACTTTTTCGAAGGGCGCAATCCGATTGCATTGCACATTGTTACGGATGAGAAATACAAAGCCGAGCGTGCTTACGAGATCATTGGAGTCGTCAAGGATGCTCATTACTTTGGCTTGCGAGAAGCGAATGAGCCGATGATCTATTTTGCGGTTTGGCGCCCGGAAGCCAGGTCAAGATCAATTTGCATTCGAACGAATCGCGACTCGGCGCAGCTTGCGGCCGCGATCGGGCGAGAAGTGTCGGCCATCGACCCGGGCATACCGGTGCTCTCCGTCAGGAGCACGAATCAGGAGATCGATAACGACATCCTGGTCGATCGGCTGATAGCGACTTTGTCGAGTTTCTTTGGAGTGGTCGCATTGCTGCTGGCCGGCGTAGGCTTGTACGGCGTGATCTCCTACGGCGTGACCAGACGCGCGCGCGAGATCGGAATCCGGATGGCGCTGGGCGCGCAGCGAGGCTCGGTCCTTTGGCTTGTGATGCGCCGAGCGGCGGCTTTCATGCTGATTGGCGCGGCGATTGGTGTGCCGGCAGCGCTCTTCGCAACTCGATTGGTCAAGAGCCTGCTCTACGGCGTCAGCGCACAGGACCCGATTACGATTGTGATCGCGACTATTGTGTTGGGAGCGGTCGCGGCTTTGGCGAGTTTCGTGCCCGCGCGCCGCGCAACGAAGGTTGACCCGATGGTCGCGTTGAGACATGAATGAAGAGATTGCCGATTGCCGATTTGCGATTGCCGATTGAGCACTTGGCGAGCTTTGCGGTCCTTTGCGTCTTTGCGCTGAGTATTCTTGCGCTGAGTATTCTTGCGTTGAGCATTCTTGAATCGAAAATCGGAAATTCCATCATGCCGAATCTTTCTTACGTCTCGCCGAAAGCCACGGTCAAAGATAGCCCTATCCAGGGTCGAGGCCTGTTTGCGATCGAGCCAATCGAGAAGGGCGAGGTCGTTTGCATCAAGGGGGGCTACATATTCAACGGCGCAACTCTCGAGCGGGTCTCACGATCACTCGGCGCGAGCGAGATACAAATCACCGAGCAGTTCTTTATCGGTCCGCTTAGTGAGCAAGAGAGAGAAGGAAGCATGATTTTCAGTAACCACTCGTGCGAGCCGAACATCGGCGTCCAGGGTCAGATAGTTTTTGTGGCGATGCGTGACATCGAGCCGGGTGAGGAGCTGACTCACGATTGGGCCACGACCGATGACGAGACCTATGAGATGGAATGTAACTGCGGAAGCGCCGGCTGCCGCAAGGTGATCTCCGGCCAGGATTGGAGACGGGAAGATTTGCAGAAAAAATACGCCGGCTACATGTCCTGGTACCTGATGGATAAGATAAGAAGGATGGGATAATGGTTCAGGGTTCGTGGTTCAGGGTTCAGGGTTCGTGGTTCAGGGTTCGTGGTTCAGGGTTCAGAGTTCAGGGTTCAGAGTTCAGGGTTCGTGGTTCAGAGTTCAGGGTTCGTGGTTCAGGGTTCAGAGTTCAGGGTTCGTGGTTCAGCCTTTAGGCTGCGGTGGACTTCAGAGCAAGCTAAAGCTTGAACTCTGAACTCTGAACCCTGAACCACGAACCCTGAACCACGAACCCTGAACCCTGAACCCTGAACCCTGAACCACGAACCCTGAACCCTGAACCCTGAACCCTGAACCCTGAACACTGAACCTGCGCTCCCAGCGGTTCGCGTTTCTGGGAAACTCCTATCACGAAGGCGGACACTGATAGCCGCTTCTCCTCTTTATTAGCGCACTAAAGCTCGAAATACATTGACTTATGGGGCGGCGGCTTCTGGCACGCGGATTGGCTAGCAGTCGGTCGCCCTGGTGTTGATTGACATGTAGGGGCGCCCGCCGTGGCCGCCCCTCCTCGGCGAAGAGAAATGCCTTACCATCAAGAGGGGCGGCCACGGAGGGCCGCCCCTACATGTTCGGAGAATCTATGAGCGACACCTCGAAACACTTCTCACTTGTTACTCCTCGCGCTATTAGAAATCTTCAGAGGCTTGCGGCCGTGATTGCGCTCAGCGGCTCACTGCTCGGCGCTGCGAGTCCACTCACTGCGGGGGCGATCGAGACTGGAGCAGACGCGCTTACGCCGGCCCAGACGCAAGCTGATTTCGATCTCATGCGCAAGGCGCTCGAGGAGGCTCACTCCGGGCTTTATCGGTACTCTTCGAAAGCGGAGATGGATCGAATGTTCGACGCCGAGCGCGCGAAGCTGAACGGTCCGCTGACACGGACGGAGTTCATGCCGATCCTCATGGAAACGCTCGCTCAAATCCGCTGTGGCCACACGGGACTCCAGCCCGATGAGGGCACGCAGAAGGAGTTGGCTGCCGCTCGAATGTTTCCGCTTCGCATTGCCATCGAGGGGCGGCGGCTGATAGTTCACTCCAATGACACGCCGGATGACGCGACCATTCGCCCGGGAATGGAAGTCATCGAGATCAACGGTCAAAAGTCCGCCGATATTCTCAACCGCATTCTGCCGAGGCTGTCGACCGACGGCGATATCGAGACCGGCAAGCGAGCGAGGCTCCAACGGAACTTCGCCCAGAATTATTGGGTGTTCGTCGAGAAGACGGAAGACTTCACGGTTAAGGCGCGCGACGCGGCCGGCGCAAGTGTTACTTCGAAACTGCACGGCGTTGTGGATGCCGATCGCAAGAAGAATTCGACGGCCAACTTGTTGAATGCCGAGTTCAAAGCCGGCGTCGCGAAGGTCCAGTGGTGGAGCGACAATCTCGCGCTGCGTTTTCTGAAGGACCCCGAAGTTGCAGAGATCCGTATTGGCGGATTCGGCGGGAGCACATATCCAAAGTTTATGGAGGAAACGTTCCGGACTCTGGGTGAAAAGGGGACTCGGGCGCTGATCATCGACCTGCGCGGAAACGGCGGCGGCGCGGATATGTTCGGCGCGATGCTTGTGTCTTATCTTACCGACAAGCCGTTTCGCTACTTCGATCACATCGACGTCAAGACGATCAATCCTTCTTTCAAAGAGCATTCGGACTGGAGTGGAAATGAGGCCCGGTTGCGCGAAGGTATGACGGTCAATCCGGCGGGCGGCTTTCTGGTAACCGCGAAACTTCACCCGGGGGTCGCGGAGCAACCGCCTGGAAAGTATCCCTTCCGCGGCAAGGTGTTTGTGTTGATTGACGGCGGAACTTTTTCTACCGCGGCAGATTTCTGCGCGGTGACCCATCATCTCAAACGCGCGACTTTCATCGGCGAGGAAACGGGTGGCGGTTATTACGGAAACAACTCGGGCATGCAAACGATCGTGACCCTGCCGAATTCGAAAATGCGGATCAGGGTCCCGATGTACGAATACTGGAACGCGGTCCCGGGTTATGAAGGCAAGCGTCGAGGGACCCGCCCCGATCATGTGGTTGAGACGAAGGTAGCGAGCGTGCTTCGAGGCGTTGACGAGCAGTTGGATCTTGCGCTGAAGCTCGCGGCCCAGGCGAGGTGAGATAGCGGGACTTTGCGAGCTTTGCGGACCTTTGCGTCTTTGCGCTGAGTATTAAGAAACCGGCAATCCGCCAATTGAGAATCAGAGGGTGAGGGGGAGGACCAATGGAAACGTTCTTTCACGACATGCGCTACGGCGTCCGGATGCTTTTGAAGAATCCCGGCTTTGCGGTAGTGGCGATTATTGCGCTCGCTCTCGGCATCGGAGCCAACGCCGCGATCTTCAGCGTAGTGAACACGGTGTTGCTGCGGTCGCTGCCGTATCCCGATCCCGATCGCCTGATGGTCTTGCGAGAAACAAAGCTCCCGCAGTTTCCTGAGTTCTCGATTTCGCCCGGCAACTTTCTGGATTGGCAGAAGCAGAACACCGTATTCGAGAAGCTCGCTGCGATCCAGAGCTCGGCTTACAACTTCACCAGCGACGCGACGGACCCCGAGCGTCTTCGCGGCGCGAGGGTGTCCGCCGGTCTGTTCGAGATGCTCGGCGCCACTCCGGCGCGGGGGCGCACGTTTCGCGATGATGAAGATCAGCCTGGACAAAACCTGGCCATTTTAAGCAGCGCACTGTGGAAGCGCCGGTTCAGCGCGGACCCGAACATCGTCGGTCAATCGATACTACTCAGTGCGACAAGTTACACGGTTATTGGCGTGATGCCGCCCAGTTTCCAGTTTCCCGATCGCGATACGGAGCTGTGGACGCCGATCGGCTTCTCCGCGGCCCAGGCGCAGCAGCACGGCGCTCATTATCTTTCAGTCATCGGCCGCCTCAATCCCGGCGTGACTCTTGCGCAGGCCGGCGCCGAGATGAGCGCGATCGCCGGACGATTGGCCGAGCAATATTCGGGATCGAACGCGGGATGGGATGTGAACATCGTACCGATGCAGGAATACGATGTTCGCGACATCAAACCCGCGTTGTTGATTCTGCTTGGAGCGGTCGCTCTCGTGTTACTGATCGCCTGCGCCAACGTCGCCAACCTTTTGCTGGCGCGCGCGACCGCGAGGCAAAAAGAGATCGCGATTCGGACCGCGCTCGGCGCAAGCCGCTGGCGCGTCGTTCGGCAGCTTCTGACCGAAAGTGTTTTGCTCGCCCTTGCAGGCGGCGCCGTAGGCCTATTGCTTGCGCTTTGGGGCACGGATCTGTTGCTGGCGCTCGCGCCCGAAGATCTCCCGCGAGTGAAAGATGTTGCACTCGACGGCCGTGTGATCGCCTTCACACTCTCAGTTACATTGCTCACAGGGATCATCTTTGGGCTTGCGCCGGCGTGGCAGGCGTCGAGGCCGAATCTCAATGAAACGCTGAAGGAAGGCGGGCGTGGCACGACCGGTGGTCATCATCGAGTTCGAGGCTCCCTTGTAGTTACGGAAGTCGCACTTGCGCTTGTGCTGCTTGTAGGCGCGGGGCTGTTGATTCGCAGCTTTTACCGGCTCCAACAGGTCAATCCCGGGTTCAACACGAAGAACGCGATGGCGGTGACGGTGTCGTTGCCCGGAAAGAAGTACGCGCAGCCCGATCAACTGGCCGCCTTCTACACTCAGCTCATAGAAAAAGTCGCCAGCCTGCCCGGCGTCGTTGCCACTGGAGCGAGTCAAACGCTGCCCATCCAGGGAGACTATCTCCTCGGATTCAACATTCAGGGGCGTCCTCCCGCTGCTCCGGGCGAAGACAAGAGCACTAACTACTACGCCGTGACTCCCGACTACTTTAAGTCGATGGGCATTCCGTTAATTCGCGGGCGCGTGTTCACCGATCAGGACCGCAAGGATTCACCGCGGGTCGCGATCATCAATGAAGAAATGGCGAAGCGGTACTTTCCGGATGAAGACCCGATCGGCAAGGGGATTAACGTTACCAACGGCCCCGAGACGTTTCGCGAGATCGTGGGAATCGTAGGCGATGTCAAACAGTACGGACTCGCTCAACCGACGACGCTTCAAACCTACGAGCCTTTTTCGCAAAACCCGTTTTCGGGTATGACGCTTGTCGTGCGCTCGGAAAACAATCCCGCGGGATTGACCTCGGCGATCCGGACGCAGGTCCTGTCGATCGACAAGGACCAGCCGATAGCCAGGACGCGAACGCTGGAACAGCTCGTATCGGACTCGGTGGCGCAGCAGAGGTTCGCGATGCTGCTTCTGGGGACCTTCGGCGCGGTCGCGCTGGTGCTGGCGGCAGTTGGCCTCTACGGTGTGATGAGTTACGCAGTCACTCAGCGAACTCACGAGCTTGGTATTCGAATGGCGTTGGGCGCGAGCACAGGGAACGTGCTCAAGCTGGTAGTCGGTCAGGGGATGGTCCTTGCTCTGGTCGGGGTCGGCATCGGTCTGGGCGCCGCACTGGCCTTGACTCGATTGATGTCAAACCTGCTGTTCGCGACCGGCGCGGCCGACCCTGTCACATTCGTAGGCATATCGTTGTTGCTCGCGGGAGTGGCTCTGGGAGCCTGTTTGGTGCCGGCACGCCGCGCGATCAAGGTCGATCCGATGATCGCGCTGAGGTACGAATGAGGAGATTTGCGATTGCCGATTTGCGATTGCCGATTTGCGAGCTTTGCGGTCCTTTGCGTCTTTGCGCTGAGTATCTAACTCATTAGTTAAGACTCCGAAAGCCGCTGGCATCAATCGACAATCGGAAATTCCCAAAAGGGGGCTCGATGGAAACACTATGGCACGATCTTCGTTACGGGTTTCGAGTGTTGCGCGCGAGTCCGGGGTTTGCAGCGGTAGCTGTTCTCTCCCTGGCGCTTGGAATCGGCGCCAACACTTCGATCTTCAGCGTGGTCAACGCGGCATTGCTCCGCCCGTTGCCGGTGACTGAGCCCGACCGGCTCGTCTTCGTGTACAACGGAAGCCGCGAGAGCCCGTACAGCGTTTCCTCGTATCCCGACTACATTGACTATCGAGATAAGAACGAAGTCTTCAGCGATCTGCTCACCTACTCGAGCATTGTGATGAGCGCTCGCGCTGATGATCAAACCGACTTGCTCTCTGGCTCGATTGTTTCGGGCAACTTCTTCGATGCTCTCGGGGTGCGAGCCGAGCTGGGGCGGACGTTTTTGCCCGAGGAAGACCGCACTCCGAACACGCACCCGGTGGCGGTGATCAGCCACGGCCTATGGCAGCGGCGATTCGGAAGCGATCCGGGAATTGCCGGTCAGCAACTGACTCTGAACGGGCATCAGTTCACTATCGTCGGGGTCACACCGTCGGGCTTTGAAGGACCTGAAGTTCTGGAGACCAACGACATATATGTGCCGATGATGATGCAGGCCCTGGTGCGGCCTCCTCGCGGTGGGTTCTCGGGTGACATGAACCCCGATTTGTTGGGGCGGCGCGGCTCACGCTGGCTACGGATAATTGGCCGGCTCAAGCCGGGTGTTACACGCGAGCAGGCGCAGGCGGGGATGACCGCGCTCGCCGCGGCGCTCGAGCAAGCCTATCCAAACGAGAATAGCAACAGGGTCGCCACGGTATATCCTGTCAGCAAGGTTGATCCGCAAGCCTACAGCCAACTGGTTTCCGTAGCCGGTCTGCTGTTGGCCGTGGTCGCGATCGTTCTTCTCATCGCATGCGCGAACGTTGCCAACCTGCTGCTCGCAAGAGCATCGGCGCGCAAGAAGGAAATCGCTGTGAGGCTGGCGCTGGGCGCGAGCCGCTCCCGGCTCGTGCGCCAGTTGTTGACCGAGAGCGTGCTGCTTTCGTTGGCAGGCGGAGTGGTCGGACTGCTGCTGGCGTTATGGACAATCGATCTTCTAAAGACCGCGACTCCGGCATCTGGAATCTTTTCTTTCACCCTGGATTACCACCTCGATGGCCGGGTGCTCGCCTTTGCGTTCGCGTTGTCACTCGCGACAGGAATCATCTTCGGGCTGGCTCCCGCGTTGCAAGCTTCGCGGCCTGACCTGGTGCCTGCCCTCAAAGATGAAGTGGCCCTGGTTGCGCAAGGCCGTGCGCGCTTGAGTCTCCGAAATCTTCTGGTGGTGGCGCAGGTAGCGTTGTCACTGGTGTTGCTCATCGGGGCGGGGTTGTTCCTGAGGAGCTTGAAGAACGCGCAGGACATTGATCCGGGTTTCGAGGCTGACAAGATTCTGAACGCGCAGCTCAACATCAACCTGCTGCGATACACGAAAGCGCAGGGCCAGGAATTCTACCGTCAGGTGATCGAGCGTGTTGAAGCGCTGCCGGGCGTCGAGTCCGCAAGTCTCGCCCGCGTGGTTCCGATGAGCGGCAGCGGCCGCACCACCAGTATTCTTATCGAAGGTCAGGAAGCGCGCGAGGACAACTTTCGCAGTGAAGGCTCGGGGACTCAAGAGAGTACCAACAGCGCTACCGCGAACGTTGTTGGCCCAAAGTATTTTCAGACGATGGGGATAAGCCTGGTTCGCGGCCGCGACTTCGGCCCGCAAGACAAGGAGGGCGCGCCGCTCGTGATTGTGGTTACCGAAGCGTTTGTCCGGCGCTACTTCGCAGACCAGGATCCGCTTGGCCGGCGCGTGAGCTTGCGAGGAGCGCAAGGTCCGTGGTCTCAGATCGTCGGGGTTGCTCGCGATGGCAAGTACCGCACGCTGGGCGAAAGCGCTCGAGCGACTGTCTATCAACCCCTCGCCCAGAACCATGAGACGGGGATGGCCCTTCACGTGCGCGCGAAAGGCAAGCCGGCGAGCCTTGCCGAAAGCGTCCGGCGAGAGGTGCAATCGCTCGAACCTAACCTTGCGGTGACCAACATCGAATCGATGAGTGACGTGCTTTCAGCATCACTCTTCGCGGCGCGTATGGGCGCGGTGCTCCTGGGGATTTTCGGCTTACTCGCGCTCCTGCTCGCGGCGGTCGGATTGTACGGCGTGATGTCCTACTCGGTGGCGCGTCGAACGCGAGAGATCGGAATTCGAATGGCGCTCGGCGCAGGCAGGGGCAACGTGCTTCGGCTTGTGTTGAAGGAAGGCATGATCCTGGTAGGCGGCGGCCTCGCTGCCGGGCTGATCGTGGCGGCCGGGATGACTCGATTGCTGGCGAGCTTCCTGTACGGCGTCAGCCCGCTTGACGCGATCACGTTTGTAGCGATCCCGATTACTCTCGCGCTGGTAGCCTTACTCGCGAACTATCTTCCGGCGCGGCGTGCCACAAAAGTCGACCCAATGGAGGCGCTACGATACCAATGAGGGAATTTGCGATTGCCGATTTCCGATTGCCGATTTGCGAGCTTTGCGGTCCTTTGCGTTCTTTGCGCTGAGTATTCCTTCTTTGTGCTGAGTGTTCCTTCCCTAGTTAAGACGCTGAGTATCAATCGGCAATCGGAAATCGCCAATCGGCAATTCAAAAGGGGGGCCCAATGGAAACCTTATTGCAGGATCTGAGATACAGCATACGAATGCTGCTGAAGAAGCCGTCGTTTACCGCGATTGCGGTTCTCGCGCTTGCCATCGGCATCGGCGCAAACACCGCGATATTCAGCGTCGTCAACGCCATTCTCCTTCGCCCGTTGCCTTACAAGAACTTCGAGCGAATCTCGATGATCTGGATGGACAACCCGAAGCTGGCCGTCGCCGAAGACTGGCACTCCTTTCCGAACTATCTGGATTACAAAGAACAGAACCAGGTGTACGAGGACATGGCCGCCTTCAACACCCGTAGCTTTAATCTCACTGGAGCGGGCGAGCCGGTACGCATCCTCGGCGTTTGGAGCACCGCCAGCCTATTCACCGTGCTCGGAGTCCAGCCCGCGCTTGGGCAAGTCTTCACCGAAGCGGAGGAAGAGCCCGGCAAGGACCTCGTCGTCGTGATCAGCGACGGACTATGGAAATCACGATTCGGCCGCGACCCCGGCATCGTCGGCCAGCAGATCAGCATGAACGGCGTGAATCGAACGGTGCTGGGAATAATGCCGGCGAGCTTTACTTTTCCTGAGAAGAACACCGACGTGTGGATACCGATTCCTGTTACACCTCAAAGAAAGCAGGCCCGCAACGCCATTTCCTACAAAGCAGTCGGCCGGCTCAAACCCGGAGTCACGATGGCCCGGGCTCGCGAGGACATGGGCGCAATCGCAAAGAGACTGGACGATCAGTTCTCTCAGTCGGGGTACGGCGTCAATCTGGTCCTGCTTCGCGATCAGGAGACCAAGGGCGTGAAGGCCGCGTTGCTGGTTTTGCTTGGCGCGGTTGGGTTCGTCCTGTTGATTGCCTGCGCGAACGTCGCGAATCTGCTGCTCGCGCGCGCCGCGATAAGAGAAAAAGAAATAGCGATCAGACTTGCTCTTGGCGCGGGCCGCCGGCGAGTCATAAGACAGTTGCTCACAGAGAGCATGGTGCTTGGCTTCGCAGGCGGAGCAGCGGGCCTGCTGCTTGCGATCTGGGGGCTCGATGCCTTGATTGCGCTCAGCCCGGCTGATGTTCCTCATCTGGATCAAACGCGGATGGACATCAGGGTACTGGCATTCACCCTCGCTGTATCGCTGCTGACGGGGTTGCTCTTCGGGCTCGTCCCGGCATTGCAAGCTTCGAAGCCCGACCTCAATGACGCGCTCAAGGAGGGCGGCAGGGGAGCGGGCGGAGGAGTGCGTGCGATCCGCGTTCGCAATCTTCTGGTCGTCTCCGAGATCGCGCTTTCGCTGATATTGCTCGTGGGCGCCGGGTTGTTGATCCGAAGCTTTGTTCGACTTCAACAATTCGAGCTTGGGTTCAATCCCGAGAATCTCCTGACGATGCGAGTGCAGTTGCCCGGATCGAAGTATCGCGAAGGCAAACAGGTCACGGCGTTTTATCAGCAGCTCATGGAGCGATTGGAAGCGGTGCCGGGCGTGCAATCCGCCGGCGCCATCGCGAGTGTCTTTCTCACCGACACGCCGAACTCGACGAACTTCACTATCGAGGGCCGTCCCGTGCCGGTCGGCGCGGAAAGCATTGAGGTCCCGCTGGACTCGGTCACCACCAGCTACTTCAAAGTGATGGGTATTCCATTGATTGAAGGGCGGGAGTTTGATGAGCACGACCTGCCTACGTCTCCGCCGGTGGCGATTATCAACCAGACTTTCGCAAGACGCTTCTTCCCGAATGAGGACCCCATAGGTAAGCGGTATATGTATGGCAGCCCCGGACCGGACAACAAAACATGGATTACGATCGTCGGGATTGTCGGCGACATGCGCAGGACCGGGTTCGACAGACCGGTGCGTCCGGAAACATTTCTGCCTGAGGGACAGAATCCGGACAACGCATTGACGATTGTTGCGCGCGCGAACGGCGACCCGGCCGCTCTGGCCGGCGCCTTGCGCAATGAAGTTTGGGCAATCGACAGGGACCAGTCCGTTTTTGACGTCAAGACGATGCGCCAGGTCCTGTCAGAGATGTTGTCGCAGCGCCGGTTCAATATGCTCTTACTGGGGATCTTTGCAGCCGTCGCGCTGACGCTCGCGGCGGTCGGCATCTACGGCGTGATGTCGTATGCGGTCGCCGAGCGCACACACGAGATCGGGCTTCGCATGGCGCTGGGCGCGCAGACCGGCGACGTGTTGGGCTTGATAGTCAGGCAGGGAATGCTGCTGGCGGGGACCGGGTTGGTTGTCGGCCTGGTTGCGTCTCTTGGGCTGACTCGGCTGATGACGAGCTTGCTGTACGGCGTGAGCGCCACTGACCCGCTGACGTTTATCGCGATACCGGTCGTCCTGACAGGAGTGGCTCTGGGAGCCTGTTTGATCCCGGCACGCCGCGCGATCAAGGTCGACCCGATGGTCGCGCTTAGATACGAGTGACGAGTTTTTGCGAGCTTTGCGGTTCTTTGCGTCTTTGCGCTGAGAATTTCTAAATACTCAACGCAAAGACGCAAAGGACCGCAAAGCTCGCAAAGAAGATCGGAAATGTAATTATGGAAACGCTGATACAAGACCTTCGTTACAGTTGGCGAACGCTGGCGAAGAGCCCCGGCTTCACCTTTGTAGCTGTTCTCACGCTGGCTTTGGGCATCGGCGCCAACAGCTCCATCTTCAGTTTGATCAATGCGGTGCTGCTGAGACCCTTGCCCTTCAAAGAACCGGACAGACTCGTTTCAATATGGGAAAGGAGAGCTTCATCCAACGATGCGAACCTTCCAATCTCCGGACACGAATTCGTCGGCTGGAGAGCACAAGCTCGCAGCTTCGAGAAGATGGCGATACTCTCCAGTGAAGGATTCAACCTGACGGGCGCGGGCGACCCGATGTTGATTACCGCGTTGAGAGTATCGTCGGAATTCTTCCCGGTCCTGGACGTTGCGCCCATTCTCGGCCGCACCTTCTCCCCGGAGGAAGATCAGGGGCGGGGCCATCCTATCGTGGTAATGAACGCAAGTCTTTGGACGCGGCGCTTCGGCTCAGACCCGGACATCGTCGGCAAGACGGTGACCTTGAGTGATCAGAAGTACACAGTTATCGGCGTCATGCAACGACGGTGTGTTGGAAGCTGGCTGAAAGCGGATCCCGACGTATGGCTTCCTATCGACTTGCCTGACGAAGCACAGAGAGTGGGCAAGCACGACAATAATGTGATAGCTCGACTCAAACCCGGCGTTACGCTTGAACAGGCTCAGTCGGAGATGGCTCAGATCGCCGAGCAACTTGAACAACAGTTCCCTAACAATAATGTAGGGCATGAAGTGAAGGTGTTTTCGCTGCAAGCAGATGTGATCGGAGACGTGCGGCTTGCGTTGTTCGTTTTGTTCGGCGCCGTTGGATTCGTATTGCTGATCGCGTGTGCCAACGTAGCGAACCTCTTGCTCTCGCGAGCGGCGTCGCGACAGAAGGAGATCGCGATCAGAACTGCGTTGGGAGCTCAGCGGCTGAGGTTGATCCGGCAGTTGTTGACCGAGAGTTGTTTGCTCGCGGCGTTGGGAGGAGGCGTTGGCTTACTGCTGGCGCTTTGGATTGTCGACCTGCTTCCGAAGATCAAGGCTGTGAACATTCCTCGCATTGACCAGGTGCACATTGACGCCCAGGTCCTGCTGGTGACTGTCGGGCTAACGCTGATCACCGGGATCATCACAGGGCTCGCGCCGGCTCTGCGAAGCTCGGGTCAAAGCCTGATTCAGTCGATGAATGAAGGAAGAACGTCGGCAGGCGCGGGCCGCCGGCGAATCGGCAGCATGCTTGTAGTGGCTGAGGTAGCACTCGCGCTGGTTTTGCTGGCCGGCGGCGGGTTGATGGTAAAGAGCTTCGTTCGACTGTCGAGCGTCGATCCGGGCTTTGATCCACACAGCGTTTTGAGATTGGACCTGGCTCTGCCGGGCCCGCGATACCCAAAACCACAGCAACAGATTCGCTTCTATGGCGACCTCATCGGGCGCATCAAGACCCTGCCCGGCGTCGAAGTCGTCGGAGCGACAACCCAGACACCGCTGAGTCCGGGCGATAACTGGGGCATGTTCTCGATCGAAGGTCGTCCCGCGCCTCCGCCCGGCCAGGAACCCAATGCCGCAATGCGCAGCGTAAGTTCCGACTACTTCAAGGCAATGAGGGTACCGCTTCGGAAAGGAAGATATTTTACAGAAGCGGACGCTCGCACCGCGCTGCCGTTGCTGCGCTACTACGAGCAGCAGCCTTATCCGGAGCACTACAACGAGTCGCAGCCGGTCCCGGCGATCATCATCAACGAGACGATGGCGCGTATGTTCTTCCCCGATGAAGACCCGCTCGGCAAGCGAATCCGCATCATCGCGAGTCCGTGGCTGACGATTGTCGGCGTGGTGGCAGATATGCATCACAGCGGTCTGAACACGAAACCAAACCCGGAAATGTTCCTCTCCGATCTTCAAGAGCCATCAGGTTCCCTGGCGGTGATGGTGCGCACACAGGGTGATCCCTTGATGCTGGCCGCCGCCGTGCGCGAGCAAGTCATCGCCGTTGATAAGGACCAGCCGGTCACTTTGAAGACGATGGACCAGATCTTCTCCGACTCGGTTGGCGGACAGCGTTTCAACATGATGCTGCTCAGCATCTTTGGCGCGCTGGCGCTCGGACTGGCAGTAATCGGCGTCTTCGGGGTGATCAACTATTCTGTGGCGCAACGTACGCAGGAGATTGGCATCCGAATCGCACTTGGCGCCACGCGCAGGGACATATTCCGGCTGGTGGTCGGTCAGGGAATGACTCTTGCGCTGGCGGGCGTTGGCGCCGGACTGGTTGGAGCGTACGCGCTGACGCGGCTGATATCGGGATTGCTGTTTGGGGTGAGTCCGACTGATCCGTTTACGTTTCTGGCCGTTTCGGTGTTGCTGACCGGCGTTGCATTGTTTGCGAGCTACATACCGGCGCGTCGCGCGATGAAGGTCGATCCGATGACGGCGCTTCGTTGCGAATAGGAGTTCCGGGTTCAGGGTTCTTGGTTCATGAATAGGTTTCGTGTTCAGGGTTCGTGGTTCAGGGTTCGAACGCTAAGTCTTAACCCTTAACCCTGAACCCTGAACCCTGAACCGTGAACCGTGAACCCTGAACGCGGAACCCTGAACCCTGAACCCTGAACCCTGAACCCTGAACCCGGAGGAACCGATGGAAACACTATGGCAAGACCTGCGTTTCGGCACGCGCGTGTTGACCCACGCGCCGGGATTCAGCGTTGTGGCCGTGTTTGCGCTGGCTCTCGGCATCGGCGCAAACACCGCAATGTTCAGTGTGGTGAATTCGCTGTTGATCAGGCCTCTTGCCTATCCGGACTCCGGCCGCCTTGTGAAGATCAACAACTGGGAGTCCGGGGCGAACAGTCAGAGCGCCGTCTCGCCGCCCGGTTTTGCCGACTATCGCGACCAGACTCATTCCTTCGAGAGCGTGAGCGCGATCTACCTGGGCAACACCGCATTGAACTTTAACGAGCAGGGTGAGCCCGAGCGGCTTCAAGGGGGCCGCGTCTCTGCAAACTTTTTCACTACGCTTGGAGTCGAGCCTGCACTGGGCCGCGCGTTTCTTCCCGAAGAGGAACAGCCGGGGCGAAACCGTGTAGTTGTTCTGAGCTACGGTCTGTGGCGCCGCGCGTTCGGCGCTGATCGTGATCTGGTAGGCAAGGACATCAGGCTCAACGGTCAAAGCTTCAGCGTCGCCGGCGTGATGCCTCGAAGCTTTCAGTGGCAGAGCGATGATCTGTGGACGCCGCTTGCATTGTCTCCGGAAAGTTTCGCGCACGATCAACGCGGGAGCGAGTACCTTGGCGTGATCGCGAGGCTCAAGTCTGACGTCACTCTCCAGCAAGCCCAGGCTGAGATGAATATTATCGCGGACGACATCAAGGAGAAGAATCCCGACTTCTATCCGCGAGATGAGGGATGGGGAGTGCGGGTCAGCTTGTTGCAAGACGAAGTGGTGGGCGGCATTCGGCCGGCGCTGCTCATACTGTTGGGCGCGGTGGGATTCGTGTTGCTCATAGCCTGTGCGAACGTGGCTAACCTGTTAATCGCGCGCGCGGCCTCGCGGCAAAAGGAGATTGCGATTCGCGCGGCCCTTGGCGCGCAACGGATGCAGATTATTCGTCAGCTTTTGACCGAGAGTCTTTTGCTTGCGCTGGCCGGCGGGGGTCTCGGATTGCTGATGGCAGTGTGGGGCCTTGATTTACTGGTCAAATTGAGTGGAAACAATATTCCTCGCGCACAGGAAATAGCGATTGACGGCCGAGTGCTGGCGTTCACATTGTTAGTTTCAATACTCACGGCGGTCCTCTTCGGGCTGCTCCCCGCGATACAGACTTCGAAGGCCGATCTGCAGGCAGTGCTCAAAGAGGGTGGCCGAGGTTCAACAGGAACCAGGCAACGGACGCACGGCTTGCTCGTCGTAACCGATGTAGCGTTATCGCTGGTGCTCCTGATCGGCGCGGCGCTTTTGCTCAAGAGCTTCTCGCGGCTACAAAATGTCAGCCCGGGTTTTCAGGCTCGAGGGCTCCTCACGATGAAGGTGTCGCTGCCTGCGTTCAGGTATCGCGAGCCGAATCAAGTGCGCGCCTTCTACGAACAGACGCTTGAGCAGATCGGTGTTTTGCCCGGAGTCGAGTCCGCCGCCGCGGTATCCGATCTGCCGTTAAGCGGATCGGTCCACTCGGGCAGCTTCAACATCGAGAACCGTCCGGCGCCTCCGGGAGAAGACGGGCCTCACGCCGATCTGAGATCCATCACGCCCGGCTACTTTCAAGCTATGAAGATACCCTTGCTCGAGGGGCGTTACTTCACCGACCGGGACACGAGGGAGGGCCTGCCGGTCGCGATCATCGACGAGGCGCTGGCCCTGCGTTACTTCCCGGGCGAAGATCCGCTCGGAAAGCGTTTGGAATTTCAGCCAGGCAAGCCAATCTGGCGCGAGGTCGTTGGCGTAGTTGGAAGCATCAGGCACAAGGGCTTGGATATTGACTTTCACGAGAACCTCTACTACCCACACGCCCAGGTTTCCAATTCAACGATGTTTGTGGCGGTGCGGACGAACAGTGATCCGTTGAGCATGGTTGCGGCAGTGCGCGGCGCCGTCAAAGCAGTGGATAAGGACCAGCCTGTTTACAAAATAATGACAATGGACCAACTGCTTTCGGATTCGCTCTCTCAAAGGCGATTGTCGGTAATGCTGATGGGAGTATTTGCGGCGGCGGCGATGGTCCTGGCGGCGGTTGGGCTCTACGGCGTGATCTCCTATTCCGTTGCCCAACGCACGCACGAGATCGGGATTCGAATGGCGCTTGGGGCATCGCCGAGCGATATCTTCAAGACGACGGTCGGACAAGGCATGCTTCTTACCCTGGCCGGCCTTGGGCTCGGTCTGGCGGGAGCGTTTGCATTAACACGAGTGATGGCGGGATTGCTGTTTGGTGTCACTGCTACAGATCCTGCGACGTTCGCGGCGGTGACGCTGCTTTTGGCAGGAGTGGCTCTGGGAGCCTGTTTCGTGCCAGCTCGCCGAGCCACAAAGGTAGATCCGATGATCGCGCTTAGATACGAATGATGAGATTGCCGATTTGCGATTGCCGATTTGCGTTCTTTGCGGTCCTTTGCGTCTTTGCGTTGAGTATTTAGTCTCACTGAAAGGACTAATTCTCAACGCAAAGACGCAAAGGACCGCAAAGAACGCAAAGGAGGAAACCGGAGATATACTATGGAAACTCTAATTCAAGACCTTCGCTTCGGATTCCGGCGGCTGCTGAAGGGCCCGGCGTTTACGATAGTTGCCGTGCTGTCGCTCGCTCTTGGCGTCGGGGCGAATGCGGCGATATTCAGCTTGATAAACGCGGTGTTGCTGCGGCCGCTTCCCATTACCGATCCCTCGAAGGTCTTGTCGGTGCAGGTGGTTGGGAAAAACGATTCCCTCGACGCTTTCTCATATCCGAACTACCTCGACTTTCGCGATCGCAACGAGGTCCTTTCGGGGTTGCTGGTCTACCGATTCGCGCCGATGAGCTTGAGCCGCGAGCGCAATAACGAGCGGGTGTGGGGCTACGAAGTCTCGGGCAATTATTTCGACGTGCTCGGCGTCCCGGCTGTTCGCGGCCGCATGTTTTCACCCGAAGAAGACCGCGCGCGAAACGCGAGCCCCGTCGCTGTGTTGAGTTACGGGTGCTGGCAGAGGCGATTCGGCGCTGATCCGCAGATTGTCGGAAAGGAGATTACCCTCAACGGTCACACCTTCAATGTGGTCGGCATTGCGCCTGAAGGCTTCACCGGAACCGAAATCATCTATACGCCGGAGGTCTGGGTGCCGATGATGATGGCCGATTGGATTGAGCCCGGAAGCCAATGGATCGAGAGTCGTGGTTCCGGAAACATCTTCGCCATCGGCAGGCTGAAACGCGGCGTCAGCGTCAAACAGGCCGAGGCGTCGCTCAACCTGCTGGCCGAACAACTCGGAAAGGAGTATCCCGAAACAAACGAAGGCCGAACCATCAGCCTGATGCCGCCGGGTTTGATCATTCCGTCTCTCAGGGGAGCGGTGGTGAGCTTCGCATGGGTGTTGATGGCCGCGGTGGCATTAGTGCTGATGATCGCGTGCACAAACCTCGCGGGCCTGTTACTCGCTCGGGTCACTGAACGCCGCAAGGAAATCGCGATCCGTCTCGCGCTTGGCGCGAATCGAATGAGGCTTATCCGACAGTTGCTGACCGAGAGCGTATTGCTTTCGGTTGTAGGAGGCGCGGCCGGTGTTGTGCTCGCGGTGTGGATTGTAGCGGTTGTGGTGGCCTTCAAACCGCCGGTCGATTTTCCGCTCACGATCGCGCTCGAGCTGGATTGGCGAGTGATGCTTTTCTCGCTATTGGTATCGCTTGCGACCGGGATCGTCTTTGGGCTGATGCCTTCGTTGCAAGCCAGCAAGCCGGACCTCGTTACCTCGCTCAAAGACACAACAGCGCAGGCCGGTTACCGCCGCTCTCGGTTGCGGAGCGGGTTGATTGTAGTGCAAATCGCACTGTCGCTGGTCCTGCTGGTCGCGGCGGCCGTCGTAGTTCGTGCCCTGCTTACCCAAACTGTGAACCCGGGTTTTCAGACCGAGAACGGACTGGCGATGTCAGTTGATCTCGGGCTTCAGGGTTACGACGAGACAAGAGCCCGCGAATTCCAACGGCGGATGGTCGAGAGCGTCAGCGCTTTGCCGGGAGTTCGCTCGGCTTCAATCGCGGACTTCCTTCCGCTGAGCCTCAACTACTCCGGCAACGGCATTTATATCGAAGGTCAGGAGCCGGTTCGTGGAGCCGACGTACCGACTGCGATGGTCGCTACAGTCGGCGTGAGGTACTTCGAGACGATGGGCATCCCGCTGTTGCAAGGTCGCGACTTTAGCGAACAGGACAAGAAGGATACGCCGCAGGTCGCGATCGTCAACGAAGCATTCGCCCGGAGCTTTTTTCCCGGAACCGACCCGGCTCAGGGCGCGATCGGCAAGCGCATCAGCTTCAAGAGCGTCCAGGGGCCGTTCGTGCAGATCATCGGCGTAGCGAAAGACGGTAAGTACTTCAACATTGCTGAGGAGCCTCGCCCGTTCGTCTACTCATCTCTGCTTCAGAACTATAGTTCGCAAACGATCCTGATCGCGCGAACCACTTTCGATTCGAACTCGATGATTGGCTCAGTTCGCAACGAAGTGCAAAAGCTCGATCCCGGCCTGCCAATCTTTGACATCAAGACATTGAGCGAGCATATGCGGCTGTCGCTGTTTCCGGCGCGGATCGCGGCTACTGTGCTTGGCGGATTTGGGGCGCTTGCGGTGACGCTCGCGATAATCGGCATTTACGGTGTGACCTCGTATTCGGTCGCGCAGCGCACGCGCGAAGTAGGGATTCGCATGGCGCTCGGGGCAAGCCAGGCTCACGTGCTTAGGCTGGTGCTGGGGCAGGGAATCGTCCTCGTAGGCATCGGCTCGGTGATCGGCGTAGTTGCGTCAATTGCTTTAACCCGCCTGATGTCCGGATTGCTGTTTGGAGTTACGTCGACCGATCCGTTGATACTCGTGGCCGTTCCACTGCTGCTCGCAGGAGTGGCTCTGGGAGCCTGTTTCGTGCCCGCGCGCCGGGCGACAAAAGTAGATCCGATGGTGGCGCTGAGATATGAATGAAGTGATTTCCGATTGGCGATTGCCGATTTCCGAATGAGACTCTGCGTGCTTTGCGGTCCTTTGCGTCTTTGCGTTGAGTATTCAGAAATCGCAAACGGTCAATCGGCAATCGGAAATCGGAAATCGGAAATCGGAAGGGGGGCAAGATGCTTCAAGACCTGCGGTACGGAGTACGAATCCTGTGGAAGAATCCCGGCTTCACGATAGTCGCGGTGCTAACCCTCGCGTTAGGCATTGGCGCCAACACGGCTATCTTCACTGTAGTCAATGCCGTCTTATTGCGGCCGCTGCCTTATCCGAAGGCCGATGAGCTGGTTTCGATTTACAACACACAGGGGAGCGAATCGAGATGGCCCTTTTCGCCGGAAGCGTACCTGGACTTGAAGAGCCGCAACAGCGCGTTCACCGATGTCGCCGCGATCAGCAACAAGGGTTGGCCTGTGAATCTCACCGGCGCAGGCGATCCGGAGCGGCTGCAAGGGTATCAAGTGTCGGCGAATCTTTTCCCGATGCTCGGCGTTGCCGCCGCCGAGGGCCGCACGTTCTTCAGTGAAGAAGACCGTCCCGGCGCAAATCACGTCGTCGTGTTGAGCCATCAACTCTGGCAGCGGCGATTCAGCGCGGACCCTCGGTTGATCGGACAGTCGCTTACGCTGAATGGCGAATCCTACACCGTCGTCGGCGTGATGCCCGCTGATTTCCGATTGTTCGCCAAAACTGATGTATGGTCGCCGCTCGGATTCACGGCTGTTGATGAGCGTGATCCCGCCGGCTACCTCGAGGTGCTTGCGCGTCGCAGATCCGGCGTGACGATTGAGCAGGCCGGCGCAGAAGTCGACGCGATTTCGCGCGAGTTTCGAAACAAACCCAACCCGGAAGTGCGCTCGCGACTCGGTCTTCCTCAGGCGATGCTGACCGAGGAAGTGCGTCCGATGCTGATGCTGCTGCTCGGCGCAGTCGGATTCGTGCTGCTGATCGCCTGCGTCAACATCGCCAATCTGTTGCTGGCGCGCGGCAGCATCAGGCGTCGCGAACTGGCGATTCGGTCGGCGCTCGGCGCGGGCCGCGGGCGGGTCGTGCGTCAGTTGCTGGCTGAAAGCCTGGTGCTGTCGTTGGTTGGAAGCGCCGCTGGATTGCTGGTGGCGAGCTGGACTACCAGGTTCATTGCGAGCGGTTTGCCTGAGTATCTGATCCAGGCGAACTCGCGGGTTGCGTTGTTGCACATCGACACGGCAGCGCTCGGCTTCACGCTGGCGCTTTCGTTATTGACCAGCATTCTCTTCGGCTTCGCGCCGGCGCTCCAGCTTTCAAAAATCGATCTCAATGAAGCCTTGAAGGAAGGCGGCCGAACTATCGGGTCGCGCAACCGTCTGCGTTCGGTGCTGGTTGTGGCTGAGGTAGCGTTGGCGATGGTGATGCTTGTCGGCGGTGGGCTGATGATCAAGAGCTTCTGGCGGCTGTCTCAGGTCAAGCTGGGGTATGAACCGGAGGGCGTTCTGACCGCGAAGATCGATCCTTCAGGCACGAGGTACGATGCCTTCCCCGCAGTGACTGCGTTTTATCGGGAACTGCTCGAACGTATCCACGCGATTCCCGGCGTGGGTGATGCCGCGATCATCAACAGCCTGAATGCGTCTTTCCCGTTTAGTATTGATGAACATCCGCCGCTTCCTCCCGAGCAGAAGCCATACGCATCAATCAATCAAGTGAGCGCCGACTACTTTCGCGCGATGGGAATTCCCTTGCGCGCCGGCCGGTTCCTTACCGACCGCGACGTGAAGGGTGCGCCGCAGGTCGTTATTGTCGACGAATCGTTCGCCGAGCGCTACTTCCCCGGCGAAGATCCAATCGGTAAACACATCAACGGCGAATACAGCCGCGGAGAGGGGAATTCGTCTCGCGAGATAGTCGGTGTGGTTGGAGCGGCGAAGTATTTCACGCTAAGCCGCGAGCCGTTCCCGCACATGTACTTCTCGTACTTGCAGGAGAACTGGGGGTCAATGTCGGTGGTGGTTCGCGCGCGCGCGGGTGATCCGATGACGCTGGCCGCGCCCATTCGCGCCGAGCTTGCAGCGATAGACAAAGAGCAGCCGATTCATTCGTTCAAAGCTCTTGAAGCCACCGTTTCAGCGATGGTCACGCCGCAACGGTTCACGACGCTGTTGATGGCCGGGTTTGCAGCACTGGCCGCATTGCTGGCAGCGGTCGGCCTCTACGGCGTCATTTCATATGCAGTCACGCAACGGACGCGCGAGATTGGCATCCGGATGGCGATGGGCGCTGACAGCCGCGCGGTCATGCGCATGGTCATTCGTCAGGGCATGACTCTCGCCGTCATTGGCGTCGGCATCGGTCTGGCTGCTTCATTTGCGTTGACGCGCCTGCTGACCACGTTGTTGTTCAGCGTCAGCACAACCGACCCTGCGGTCTTCATCGCGATCGCGGCGGCGCTACTAGGAGTGGCTCTGGGAGCCTGTTTCGTGCCGGCACGCCGGGCGACAAAAGTAGATCCGATGGTGGCGCTGAGATACGAATGATTTGATTTCCGATTGTCGATTGCCGATTGCCGAATGCCGATTGCCCAATTAAGTCTTTGCGTGCTTTGCGGTCCTTTGCGTCTTTGCGTTGAGTATTAGAAATTGGAAATCGCAAATCGGCAATCGGCAATCTCTGGAGGTTCAATGAACACACTATGGCAAGACTTGCGCTACGGCGCGCGAATGTTGATGAAGCACCCCGGTTTCACCGCGGTGGCTGTGATTACATTGGTGCTCGGGATTGGCGCGAACACCGCAATCTTCAGCGTAGTGAATGCGGTGCTGCTCAGGCCCTTGCCATACCCAAATGCCGAACGCATCGTCGCCATCGAGGAGATCACTGCGCAGAGAAAACGAATCCAGGTCACGCCGGCGAACTTCGTCGACTGGCGAAATCAAAACAACGTCTTCGAACACCTTGCCGCCATCTTGACACGCACTTCGAACCTCGCCGTAGCGGACGAATCCGAACGCATAAACCTTGCGATGACCTCCGCCAATTTCTTCGATGTGTTCGGGCTGCAACCGGAACGCGGGCGCCTGTTCAATCCCGAAGACGAACAGGCCGGGCACCCTGTGATCGTGGTGATCAGTCACGGCCTATGGCAGCGAAGCTTCGGCGGCGAGGCGGACATCGTAGGCAAGGCCATCACGCTCGACGGCAAGAGCTACACCGTCGCCGGAGTTGCGCCGGCCGGATTTCAGTATCCCGATAAGACCGATGCCTGGGTGCCGCCCTTCAAACTGGTGCCGATGCTCAGTGAAACGATGGACGTCGAGCGCGCCCGCGGCTTCGGTTTCCTGAGCGCGGTGGCGTTGCTCAAGCCCGGCGTTCCCTTCGAGCAGGCGAAGGCCGACGTGGAAACCATCACCGCGCGTTTGCGCGAGCAGCATCCCGAAACGAACAACCACCGTTTCGACCGAGTGGTTACGCTGCACACTTTTCTGGTCGGTGATACGCGAAGGGTCTTGTGGTTGTTGTTGGGAGCTGTCGGGTTTGTGTTGCTGATCGCCTGCGCCAATGTCGCAAATCTCATGCTGGTGCGCGCGACGTCGCGGCATAAAGAGATCGCTATTCGAACGGCGCTCGGCGCAAGCCGGCTTCGCATCGTTCGTCAACTGCTGACTGAAAGCCTGCTGCTCGCGCTGATCGGCGGCGGCTTCGGGTTGTTGCTGGCGTTGTGGGGCGTCGAGCTTTTGACGCGATTGCTTCCAAAAGATTTCCCGCGCCTGACGGACATCAACCTGGACTTACCGGTCTTCGGTTTCACGATACTTGTATCCGTGATTACCGGCATCGTCTTCGGCTTCGCTCCCGCGTGGCAAGTTTCGAGGAGCGACGTTCACGAATCGTTGAAGGAGAACTCGCGAGGCGCGATCGGCGGCGTTCGCAACCGCTTGCGAAGCCTGTTTGTCGTCGCCGAAGTAGCGCTCTCGCTGGTGCTGCTGGTTGGTGCGGGTTTGCTGTTTCGCAGCTTCATCGAGCTGCAATCGGTCAACGCCGGTTTCAACCCGCGGCAGGTGCTGACCATGAAAGTGAATCCTTCCGGGACCAACTATCGTGAAGACCCGCAGTACATCGCCTTTTATAAGCAGGTTGAAGAACGCGTGCGCGCGATCCCCGGCGTCGAAACGGTCGGCGCCATCAACACCCTGCCGCTCGACAAGGGGCCGACATTCGCCTTCCGCGTCGAGGGGCGTACGCCGCTGCCTATCGACCAATGGCCAACGGCCAATTACCGCAACGTCAATCCCGATTACTTTCGCGCGATGAGCATCCCCATCATGCAGGGCCGTAGCTTCGAGGACAGGGATAATCTTTCTGCGCCGTGGGTTGCGCTGATCAATCAGGCAGCAGCCGACAGCGACTTCGCGGGCGAGGACCCGGTCGGCAAGCGAATCAATTTCGGCGGCGTCAGCAATGGTGAGCCCATCTGGTTTCAAATCGTCGGGGTGGTCGGCAATGTTCGCAGTCTCGAGTTGCAGGAAGCGGCCTTGCCCGAGGTTTATACCGCGGCGTTGCAGGATGCGTTCAGCACGATGTCGTTCATGATCCGAACTTCGGTCGAGCCGATGGCGCTAACGGCAGGCGTGCGCCGGGCGGTCCACGATGTCGACAAGGCGCAACCGGTCTCCGACATTCGCACGATGGAAAGCGTCGTCAGCGATGCGATAACGCAGCCGCGCTTCAATCTGATCCTGCTCGGCGTGTTCGGCGGCATCGCGCTGCTGCTGTCCGCGTCGGGAATCTACGGTGTGATGGCTTACACGGTCTCACAGCGGACTCATGAAATCGGGATTCGCATGGCTTTGGGCGCGCGGGCCGGCAACGTCCTGCGGATGGTGATGAAGCAAGGCTTGCAACTGACGGCGACCGGCATAGCGCTCGGCCTGATGGCTTCGTGGGTGCTGACGCGCTACCTGTCCAGCTTGTTGTTCGGTATCAGCGCGACCGACGCCGTGACCTTCACCGTCGTTGCGTTGTTTCTGGCAGGAGTGGCTCTGGTGGCCTGTTTCGTGCCGGCGCGCCGCGCTTCACAGACCGATCCGATGGAAGCGCTGAGATATGAATGATGTGATTGCCGATTGCCGATTGCCGATTGCCGATTGAAGTCTTAGCGAGCTTTGCGGTCCTTTGCGTCTTTGCGCTGAGTATTGTCTTTGGTCTGAATCCGGAAGCTGCTGAGTCCCATTCGAAAATTGGAAATTGGAAAGTGGAAATGAGGAGTAACAGATGGAGATTCTTCTTAGAGACATGCGCTACGGAATTCGAATGCTATCGAAACGACCCGGCTTCACCGCGGTCGCCATAATCGCGTTGGCTCTTGGGATCGGCGCAAACACCGCTGTCTTCAGCGTGGTAAACACCGTGCTGCTTCGCCCGCTGCCGTTTGCCGAACCCGATCGTCTCGTGAACCTTTGGACGACCCGGGCCGACCGCGGCATCAACAAGATGGTTGCCTCTTATCCGGACTTCGTCGACTGGCGCGATCAGAGCAATTCCTTCGAGCAGGTGGCCGCGTATAGCGAGCAGGACTTCACTCTGACCGGCGGGGACAATCCGTCTCGCCTCGGTGGCATGGTGGTTTCGTCTGATCTGTTTCCTTTGCTCAAGGCACAGGCGGCGGTTGGCCGTACGTTCTCAGCCGATGACGACAGGAACGGCGCACCATTGACGGCAGTTTTGAGCCACAAATTATGGAAGCAGCGTTACAACGGTGAAGCGAGCGTCATCGGGAGCAGCGTAACGCTGAACAGCAAGAGCTACACAGTGATTGGAGTCATGCCCGAAGGCTTTCAGTTCCCGGTTCAGAGCGAGCCGGTCGAGTTGTGGACGACGTTCGCCTACGCTCTGACGGCGGCCGGCGAGGAGAGCATTGCCGAGCAGCGCGGCGCGCACTTTCTTCACGTCATTGCCCGGCTCAAGCCGGGCGTCCATTCACAAACAGCTCGCGCCGATGTGGAAGGCGTGGCCGCGCGCCTCAGTGAGAAATATCCGGACACCAATACCGGCATGGGCGCAAGCGTCAATCCGACAAGCGAAGACCTGGTTGGCGATGTGCGGCCGGCGCTGCTGATCCTTATGGGCGCCGTCGGCTGCGTGCTGTTGATCGCGTGCACCAACGTTGCGAGCCTCTTGCTGGCCCGCGCCACAACCCGGCACAAGGAGATGGCAATTCGCGCGGCGCTCGGCGCGAGCCGCGTGCGCGTTGTTCGGCAGTTGCTGACCGAGAGCCTCGTGCTGGCGCTGGCAGGTGGCGCGATAGGCTTGCTTATCGCGCTCTGGGGAACGGACGCGCTGGTTGCGGTCAGCGGCGACGAGTTGCCGCGCGCGGCGCAAATTGGTCTGGATATGCGAGTGCTCGGCTTCACGTTGCTCGTATCTTTGATTACCGGAGTGCTGTTCGGCATAGCTCCCGCGGTCTACGCATCCAAAACTGATTTGAACGAAGCGTTGAAGGAAGGCGGTCGAGCCGGAAGCGAAGGCGCGCGCCGAAATCGCCTCCGTGGCGCGCTCGTAACCGCGGAAGTCGCCATCGCGGTAGTGCTGCTGACGGGCGCCGGTCTGTTGATTCAAAGCCTATGGCGTTTGCAAAAGGTCGACTCCGGTATCGATACGCATAACGTGATCTGCCTCGAGGTGGGTTTGCCTGAAGTAAGATACACTACCGCGCAACAGCGAGAGTTCTACCGGCAGCTCCAGACGCGGCTCTCTTCGCTGCCCGGTGTCGTTGCCGCCAGCGCTTCGTTTCCGCTTCCGCTTACCAACCAGGGAATGACGCTTTCATTTGAGACGGAGGGCCGCCCGCTTCCACGCGGCGATCGGCCATCGTCGTCGTATCGATCGGTAAGCCTCGACTTCTTTCGCACGCTTGGAATGCGGATCGTCAAAGGGCGCGACTTCAATGAGCACGATGACAACAAAGGACCCGACGTGATCGTGATCAACGAGGCTTTCGCCGACCGCTATTTTCCCGGCGAAGACCCGATCGGCAAGCGGATCAAACCGGGCATCTCAGTCGAAACGGGTAAGAGCCCCGCGTGGCGTGAGATCGTCGGCATTGTCAGTAATACCAAATACAGAGGTCCGAAGAGAGATTTCCTGCCGGAATACTATGTGCCCGAGTCCCAGGTGCCGCTCGATTCGATGATACTCACGGTTAAGACCGTGGGTGATCCGCACGGGATTGTTGGCGCAGTCCGCGATGAAGTGCGCGACCTGGACAAGGACCTGCCAATTTACAACATTCACACGCTCGACGATTACCTTTCGGCGGCAGTCGCGCAGCCGCGATTGTTTGCGGTGTTGCTTGCGATCTTCGCCGGGCTGGCTCTGGCGCTCACCACGATCGGATTGTATGGCGTGATGAGTTATTCGGTTGCGCAGCGAACGCATGAAATCGGCATTCGCATGGCTTTAGGCGCGCGTCCGGCAAATGTGCTTCGGCTGATGGTCATGCAAGGCATGACCGTAGCGGCTCTGGGAATCGGCTTCGGACTGGCCACTGCGTTACTGGTGACTCGCGTGATGGCCGGTCTGCTGTTCGGCATCGGGACGAGGGACCCGGTTACGTTCGCGGCGATTGCGCTGATTATCGCAGGGGTGGCTCTGGGAGCCTGTTTCGTGCCGGCACGCCGCGCGACGAAAGTGGACCCGATGGTGGCGTTGAGATACGAATGATGTAATTGCCGATTGCCGATTGCCAATTTCCGATTGAGAAGAACTTTGCGAGCTTTGCGGTCCTTTGCGTCTTTGCGCTGAGTATCAATCGCCAATCGCACCAATCGGCAATCGGCAATCGCAAATCGGCAATTTCTGGAGGTCTAATGTACACATTGCTGCAAGACGCGCGTTACGGGTTGCGAACGCTGCTGAGGCGTCCGGGCTTTGCTTCTTTGGCTGTGATCACCCTGGGGCTGGGGATCGGCGCAAACACGGCTATTTTCAGTGTGATCAATACGCTGATTTTGAGTCCTCCGGCTATCGCTGAATCTGACCGCGTAGCCGCGATATGGAGAACGCCAAAAGACAAACGTACTGAAGGTTACACCTCCTATCTCGAGTTGCAGGACTGGCAAGCCAGGAATCAGAGTTTTGAAGCGATCGCCGGTTATAAGCCCAACGGTTTTATTCTCCTTCATGAAGACCGAGCCGAGCGCCTTCAAGGCATGCGTGTCACTGCCAACTTCCTTTCACTGATCCGCGTCCAGTTGGCCCGCGGCCGCGATTTTCAGCCCGCAGAAGAGCGGCGCGGCGCGCAGCCCGTGGTCATTATCAGCCATGAATTCTGGCAGAATCGATTTTCAGGCGACGAGGCGGCGCTTGGGCAGCAGATAACTTTGAACGGCAAACCGTTCGCGATCATCGGCGTTCTGCCGCCCGGCTTCGAGTTTCCTCTGGCCGGTAAAGAGTTGGTATTCCTCACTACCGTCGCGGGCGAGGCTTCAAATCTGTCCGAGCGCGGGGCGCAGGTTCTCAAGGCGGTGGGCCGGCTAAAGCCCGGCGTGAGCTTCACGCAGGCGCAAGCCGAAATGACTAACATCGCCGAAACCTTGGAGCAGCAATATCCGCAATACAATCGGAACTCAACGGTTTTCCTGGTGAGCGCGGATGAGCAGATCGTAGGCCGCGACGTGCGTCGCGCGCTCTGGGTTTTGTTGGGGGCGGTGTGGTTCATTCTATTGATTGCCTGCACGAACGTAACGAATTTGCTACTCGTGCGGGCGACTGCCAGAGAAAAAGAACTTGCGTTGCGTGCCGCGCTCGGGGCCGGAACGTGGCGGATCGCTCGCCACTTGTTTTTGGAAAGTCTCTGGCTTGCGTTGTTTTCAGGTGGCGCCGGTTTGCTGGTCGCGATGTGGGGGCTGAGCGCCATCAGGTACTACGGCGCGGATCAACTGCCGCGACTTGATGAAGTGCAGATCAACGCCAGGGTTCTCTTTTTTACACTCGTCGTATCGATCTTAACGGCGATGCTGTTCAGCCTGCTGCCGGTCGTTAAGGCGTCGCGCCCGGACATAAGCCAGGTCTTGAGAGCGGGGGCGAGGAGCGTCACGAGCGCCAGGTCGTTGCGCCTGTGGCGTGATTCGCTGGTCGTGACAGAAGTCGCTTTGGGGCTGGTTCTGCTGATCGGCGCCGGCTTGATGATTCGCAGCTTTGCGATGCTGGTAAATGTGGATCCGGGCTTCGATCCGAAAAATGTTTTGACCGGGCGAATCAGTATGACGCGCTCGGTTTATGAGCAGCATGAAGAACGAGTCCGCTACGTCGATCAAACCCTCGAGAGACTCAAAGCTTTGCCCGGTGTCGAAAGCGCCGCGTTCGTGGCGCCGATGCCTTTCAGCGGCGGCAACGTCGGCAGCGACTTCAGGATAGAAGGCCGTCCCAAGCCCGAACTCGGACAGGAGCCGCAGGCCAGCAACCGCAGCGTTACAGCGGAATACTTCGACGCGATCAAGATACCGTTGCGCAAGGGCCGCTATTTCACCGCGCAGGATCAGCGGGGCAGTGTTGGAGTCGCCATCATCAACGAGACGCTGGCCGCGCGCTACTTTCCGAATGAAGAACCCATCGGCAAACACATCTCGCATGTCGGTGCGAATCAGAATGACGGCGACCCGGAACAATATGAGATTGTCGGCGTCGTAGGCGATGTGCATCACTCAAGCCTGACCAAGCCGCCGGCCCCGGAACTTTATCTCCCTTATCAGCAGAATAGCTGGGACTGGGGCAACTTTTTCGTTCGCACGAGGCAGGCTCCCGCGGCTCTCATCAAGGGCTTCACTGAGGAAATACAGTCGGGCGACCGGACCGTTCCAGTCACCGGCGTGCAGCCGCTGGCGAAAGCCATTTCCAACACAGTCGCGGAGGCGCAGTTCTACACTTTTCTTTTTGCGTTGTTCGGAGCAGTCGGCTTGATTCTGACCCTGACCGGGATCTACGGCGTGATCTCATACACCGTTTCACAGCGCACGCAGGAGATTGGAATTCGAATGGCTCTGGGCGCTGAAGCCTCAGACGTGCTGAAGCTGCTGGTAGGGCAAGGCATGTTGTTGACTGCGGTTGGCATCGCTATCGGTGTGGCGGTGGCTGCGGGGCTTACGCGGCTGATGACGAACTTGCTGTTTGGACTGAGCGCGAACGATCCACTGACGTTTGTGATGATCGCACTGTTGCTAACGCTGGTAGCTTTGTTGGCCTGTTGGATTCCGGCGCGACGCGCGACGAAAGTCGATCCGATGGTGGCGTTGAGGTATGAATAAAGTTCCGAGTTCAGAGTTCGTGGTTCAGAGTTCAGAGTTCAGGCTTCAGCCTGCGAATCTTCGGCAGCCTAAAGGCTGAACTCTGAACCCTGAACCCTGAACCGTTTCGTGCCGGCCCGGCGCGCGGCGCGAGTCGATCCAATGGTCGCGCTGCGATATGAATGAACAGATTGCCGATTGCCGATTTGCGATTGCCGATTGAAGCCTTAGCGAACTTTGCGGTCCTTTGCGTCTTTGCGCTGAGTATCAATCGTTAATCAAAAATTCCGAAATGCGTCGAGTATTCAATCGGCAATCGGCAATCGCAAATCGGCAATGGAGGGACTAATGGACGCACTTCTTCATGACATTCGCTACGGGCTGCGGCTGATGGCCAAGAAGCCGGCTTTCACTTTGATAGCCGTCGTTACACTGGCGCTCGGCATCGGCGCGAACACCGCCATCTTCAGCGTGGTCAATGCGGTCCTGTTACGTCCGCTGCCATATTCGCAGCCTGAGCAACTGGTCAAGATTTTTCAAGCCGCGCCTTCCTCCCAGAAAGGCTCAGCGCCCACGCTTTGGTCTTATCCGCGGTTCGAGGTCCTCCGTGATAACAGTCACAGCTTTGCGGCGGTCGCGGCGTGCAATCAAGCGAGCTTCAGTCTGACCGGCACGGACGAGCCCGAGCGTTTGCAGGCGGAACTTGTTTCGGCGAATTACTTTTCGCTGCTCGGTCTCGCCACGATTGAAGGCCGGCCCTTCACGCAAGAAGAAGACATAAAAGGCAACGCGCCAACGGTCGCGGTTCTCAGTTACGCGCTCTGGCAGCGGAGGTTCGGCGGCGATTCGAAAGCGCTTGGCAAGACTATTGAATTGGACAAGCACGCGTTCACGATTGTGGGTGTCATGCCTGCCGGATTCAACGGCCAGCAGGGCACGGCGGAGGTGTGGGTACCTATCACCGATGCGCCGTTGCTGCGGTATCCGCGTGTACTCGCGAACGCCATGAACTATTGGTTCGAGGTCGTCGCGCGTTTGGACCACGGTGTCACTATCCAGCAGGCCCAGCAAGAGATGGCAGGCATCACCGAGCAGATCGAGAGCGTCTATCCGAGCCCATCGAACCGGGGACCGGGCGGGGAAGCGCGGCCCGCGGTCACGCTGGTCCCGTGGCGCGACGCCAACGTTGATCCGGCGATTCGCCGCTCGTTTTTGATATTGCTTGCGGCGGTTGGCTTTGTGTTGTTGATCGCCTGCGCGAACGTCGCGAACCTGCTCCTGGCTCGCGCGGTATCACGTGAAAAAGAAATCGCGATTCGATTGGCTATCGGCGCCAGCCGTTCACAAATCGTTCGCCAGTTGATCACTGAAAGCCTGCTGCTCGCTGTGGCCGGCGGAGTAATCGGGTTGTTGATTGCGATGTGGGGCGTCGATCTGCTGACGAGTTTCAAACCGAGCGATGATGCACAGTTCTGGTCCAGCTACACACGCACATTTGATTTCTTCAAAATCCACCTGGATGGCCGGGTCCTGGTTTTCAACTTCCTGCTGGCGCTGGCGACTGGAATCATCTTCGGCCTGGTTCCCGCGCTGCAAGCATCGCATCCGAATCTAAACGAGGCGCTCAAGGAAACCACGTCCGGATCGGCAACCGCGTTTCGACCACAATGGCGACTCTCGACGCGAAGCGTATTGGTGGCCGGCCAGATAACCTTATCGTTTGTGCTGCTGGCGAGCGCGGGTCTGATGATCAGGAGCCTGGTCCGCCTGCAGTCGGTCAACCTTGGGTTCGAGCCCGCGGGTGTAACCACGATGTCATTGTTCGGTCGAGGCGTGAAGCTGGAGTTCTACAAAGAACTGCTCTCGCGAGTAAAGGCGATGCCCGGCGTTGAGTCGGCAAGTGTGGCGTCCACCGCGCCGTTGCTCGGCTATTCGAGCATGACGATCATGGACATCAAGGATCAGCCGGCGGTGGAATCCGCCGGTCAAGCGATCGTCGCTATGCACAATGTCTCGCCCGATTACTTTGCGACGCTCGGGATCCGGCTTCGTCAGGGGCGCGTGTTTACGGACCAGGACCGTATCGGCGCGCCGCGCGTCGCGGTGATCAATCAAGCCGCCGCCGAACGCTTTTTCGCCGGCGGGGATGCGACCGGCAAACGTATCAAACCTTACATCGATGCCGACTATCCCGGCGCCGAAGACTTTGTCGAGATCGTCGGCATTGTGGACGATGTGAAGTACGGCAGGATCGAAGAGCGAGCGGAGCCCAATGTTTACCTCTCGTTTCTTCAGCCTACGGATTCGGCTTCAACGCTGATCGTGCGGTCGCGGACGGACAAGGGAGCGCTCGTTGCCGCGATTCGCCGCGAGGCATTAACGCTCGACCGCAATGTGCCGCTTACTCGCGTGCTGACCATGGAAGAGCGCAGCGCGGAAGTCACCTCGCGGACGCGCTTCATTGCCTTGCTGCTCGGGTTATTCGCCGCGTTGGCGCTCATGCTTTCGGGCATCGGCATCTATGGTGTGATGGCTTACAGTGTGTTGATGAGGACGCGCGAAATCGGTATTCGCATGGCGCTGGGCGCGCGCCCCGGCGATGTCTTCCGGCTGGTGTTGCGGGAAGGCGCGATATTGATTCTTGTTGGACTAGTCGCGGGAATCGGCGCAGCCTTTGCCGCAACGCGCATACTCGCAAGCCAGTTGTACGATGTCAGCTCGACTGATCCGCTTACATTTGGGCTGATCGCTTTTCTGGTTACGGGAGCCGCGGTGCTTGCGTGTTATCTGCCGGCGCGGCGAGCGGCGAAGGTAGACCCGATGGTCGCGCTGCGATACGAATGAAAGAGATTTCCGATTGGCGATTGCTGATTGCCGATTGAGAGAGCTTTGCGCACTTTGCGGTCCTTTGCGTCTTTGCGCTGAGTATCAATCGGCAATCGCCAATCGCAAATCGGCAATTGTGGAGCAACCTTGAACACATTGATTCAGGATCTTCGGTACGGCGCGCGAATGCTGATGAGGCAGCGAGCCGTTACTGTCGTAGCGATTCTGGCGACCGCGGTGGGCATCGCCGCGAACACGACAATTTTCAGCACCGTTCACTCGCTGATCCTGCGGCCTTTCAATTTCGCCAACCAGGACCGTCTCGTTGTGGTATGGGAGCAGAATCTGAGCGTCGGAAACGTGAGAGGCTCAGTCGCGCCGGCGAACTTCGCCGACTGGCGCGCGCAGAATCGAACATGCGAGCAGCTCGTTGCGATCCAGCAATACTCCTTCGACCTCACGGACGGTGATCAGCCGGAACGGTTCGCGGGCTGCCGAGTCACCGAGGGCTTCTTCGAGGTGCTGGGTGTGAAGGCATCTCTCGGCCGGACCTTCTTGCCGGAAGAGAGCGAACCGGGGCGTGAACAGGTTGTGGTGCTGAAGAACAGTTTCTGGCGAGACCGATTCGCCGCCGATCCTGACATCGTCGGCAAGACGCTGACATTCAACCAGAAAAGCTTTCTGGTTGTGGGTGTGATGCCGCCGGATTTCAATTACCCGTACCATAGCGGACAGATGTGGTCGCCGTTGGTGTTTGATCGGCAGATGAGTCTTGATCGCGGTTCGCACTGTCTCGAAGTGATCGGGATGCTCAAGCCGGGCGTCAAGGTCGCACAGGCACAGGAGGATTTGAGCGCGGTCGCCGGACTTGCGGAACAGCAGTTTCCCGAAACGAACAGCGGCCGGAAGGCTTATGTTCTTTCTCTCACTGATGACGCGGTCAGAGGCGTGAAGACGGCCATGCCCAGCCTCATAGGCGCGGCGATCTTTGTGCTTTTGATCGCATGCGCAAATGTAGCAAATCTCCTGCTCGCACGCTCGGCCTCGCGGCAAAAGGAAATAGCGATTAGGCTCGCACTGGGAGCCGGCCGCTGGCGTTTGAGCCGCCAGTTACTGACTGAGAGCGTGCTGTTGGCTGTATTTGGCGGAGGGCTTGGGTTGCTGATCTCGGTCTGGGCGATCGACGGGTTGTCGCACGGCATACCCGAAGACTTCGCGAAGTTCATTCCCGGGTGGGATCACTTTGGAATGGATCGCACAGTCTTCGCGTTCACCCTGATCGCAACGGTGTTAACCGGCATACTGTTCGGTCTTGCGCCGGCGTGGCAAGCGGCCAGGACAAACTTCAACGAAGCGCTGAAGGATGGCGGCAAGGGCATGCCCGGCACAGGCGCCCGAAACCGCCTGCGCAGCGCCCTCGTAGTCGGAGAGGTCGCGTTGTCGCTGGTGCTGCTGATCGCCGCGGGGCTATTGATTCGCAGCTTCGGCACGATGCTGCGAGCCGACCTGGGCATCAGGCCGGAAAACGTGCTGACGATGCAAGTAGCGCTGCCGCGAGACGGCTACAAGGAAGAGAGTCAGCGCCGCGAATTCTTCTATCAACTGCTGCGTCGAGTCGAGAATTTGCCTGAGGTCGCGGAAGCCGGAGCAGTCAACCTCGTGCCCATCAGCGGGATGGGTGATAACAGTCAAACATTTCAAGTTGTAGGCCAGCCTGCTTTTCCAAAAGGCCGAGAGCCCTTTGTTCAACATCGCGTGGCGACGCCCGGTTACTTCAACGCGATCGGCACTGCGCTCCGCAAAGGCCGGTTGTTCACCGGGCAGGATGACGATCGAGCGACGCCGGTTGTCCTGGTCAATGAGACTTTTGCGCGACGCTTCCTCCCGGACCGCGAACCGGTCGGCGAACGGCTGAAGATCGGCAATGATGAGAAGCGGATCTTTGAGATCATCGGTGTAGTGGCCGACGTCAAGAACGACGATGTGGAAGAGCAAGCCGATCCAGGCCTGTATGTCCCCTACGCTCAACAACCGTGGGGAACGATGAACCTGATCGTTCACACAAAACACACGACGCTGGAGCCAACCATTGCGGCTGCTTCTATTCGGAGCGAGGTGCGGGCGTTGGATCGTAACCTGCCCGTCTCCCAGATAAAGACTCCGCGGCGAATGATCGACGAACGCATATCGCCCAAACGCGTGATGACCTGGGTGCTCGGCGTGTTCGCTGCGGCGGCGTTGCTGCTGGCCGCCGTAGGACTCTATGCGGTGATGTCTTACGCCGTGGCGCAGCGCACGCGCGAGATCGGCGTGCGGCTGGCGCTTGGCGCACAAACACGAGACGTACTCACGCTGGTGATTCGTCAAGGGTTGAAGCTGACCGTGATCGGGATAGTCATCGGACTGGCGGGCGCTTTCGCGGTGACCCGCGCGCTGTCGTTTTTCTTGTTCGGCGTGACGGCGACGGATCCTGTGACTTTTATCGGCCTCTCGCTCTTACTGACGACTGTTGCGTTGCTGGCGTGCTACGTTCCGGCGCGAAAGGCGGCAAAGGTGGACCCGATGGTGGCGCTGCGATACGAATGAACAGATTTCCGATTGGCGATTGCCGATTGCCGATTGAGAAGAACTTTGCGAACTTTGCGGTCCTTTGCGTCTTTGCGCTGAGTATCAATCACTATCGGAAATCGAAAATTCTGGAGTAACCATGAACACCTTAATCCAAGACCTGCGATATGGCGTGCGAGTGCTGCTAAGCAAGCGGGGCTTCTCCGCGATTGCCGTGCTTACGCTTGCGATGGGCATTGCTGCGACGACTTCGATCTTCAGTGTCGTCGATGCGGTCCTGCTTAGACCGTTGCCCATCAAGCAGCCCGAGCGAGTTGTCGTCATTCACAACCAGCTTCCCAAGATCAATTTGCCGCGCACGCAGGTATCCGCGCCGCAATTCGTCGACTACACCCGCGATTGCGACGCTTTTGAATCCACGGCGGCTCTTGCCGGCCGCAACTTCAACCTCACCGGCTTTAGTGATCCGGAACGACTGCAAGCCGGCCGCGTGACCGCGGGCTTTTTTCCAATGCTTGGCGCGTCGCCCGCAGCCGGCCGATTCTTCACCGAGGAAGAGGACAAGGACGGCAACCAGCACTTGATCGTTCTAAGTTCGCGGCTGTGGAAGCGATTGTTCAATTCTGACCGGAGCGCTCTGGAAAAAACAATCCAGCTCGACGGCGAAGGCTATCTGGTCGTCGGTGTGGGTTCCGAAGACCTCGAGCAACTTTATCCGAAGATCGATCTCTGGATGCCGATGGCCTTCTCGCCGGCGGAATTGTCAGAAGATCGGCGTCGGAGTCTTGCTTACACAATGCTTGCTCGATTGAAGCCGGGCGCCGGCATCGATCAGGCGCAAGCGGCAATGAGCAACATTGCGCGAAACATCGCGGGCGGCCATCCCGACGAGTTCAACATCGAGGTGAGATCGCTCACCGACGAGCGCGTTGAAGATGTTCGCAGACCGCTGTTCGTATTGTTGTGCGCGGTGGTGGTCGTATTGCTCATCTCCTGCGCAAACATCGCGAGTCTGCTGTTGGCTCGCGCGAGCACTCGCGCTCACGAAATGGCGATTCGTTCGGCGCTTGGCGCGAGCCGCGCGCGAATTATTCGGCAGCTTCTGACCGAGGCTCTTGTGCTCGCCGCTATCGGCGAAGCCCTTGGAGTATTTCTGGCCTGGTGGGGAACAAGCGCGCTGATCGCGCTCGCGCCTGCGAATCTGCCGCGCCTCGGCGAAGTGCGGTTGAACGGCGGAGTGCTGTTGTTCAGTCTTGCGGTTTCGCTTGCGTGCGGCGTTCTGTTCGGTCTGATGCCCGCGCTTACAGGCTCGCGAACAGATCTGGCCAACTCGCTCAAAGAATCGGGCAGAACGGATTCCGCGAATCCGGTTCGGCAGCGCGTGCTTGGCGGGCTGACTGTCGCGGAAGTGGCATTGGCTTTTGTGCTTCTGATATCGGCGGGGTTGCTGCTGCGAAGCTTTGGGAGATTGCTCAACGTTCAGCCGGGGTTTGACCCGCGGAATGTTTTGACAATGCGGATCGCGCTCCCGCGAACTCAATACACCAAGTCTCAACAAGTAGCGGCGTTCCACGACGCGGTGCTTCAGCGCGTATCAGCGTTGCCGGGCGTCGAGCACGCGGCTTTTGCCAATCAGCCTCCGTTCACGCCGGGCGGCGACAGCACTATATTTTCTATTCGAGACCGCCACGCGAGCCCCGAAGACCCCGCGCCGCACGCGGACTACGCTTACGTAACGTCGGATTACTTTCGCGCCACCGGAATCCCTGTGCTGAGCGGTCGCGACTTCGAGCAATCCGATATGCGGACCTTCAGCAACATGTTCGCGCTGGGTGCGGTGGCGATTGTAGATGAAGAACTGGCGAAACGATTCTGGCCAAACGGAGACGCCCTTGGCGGCGCGCTTAGGTGGAGCTCGGATGGCCCGTGGGCGACAATCGTTGGCATCGTCGCAACCGCGCAGTTGCGAGACTTGACCGAAGCGTCGAAAGGGACCTTCTATCTGCCGGTGTATTCGTCCTCTGGAACGCTTGTAGCGCGGACCACAAACGATCCGCAGAGTTTGACCCGTGCGCTGCGAGAGCAGGTGCTGGCGGTTGATAAGAACCAGCCAGTTTATGACATCCAGACAATGGACGAGCGAGTCGCCCGCTCGCTTGATGGGCGCCGCTTCGCGATGCTGCTGCTTGGAATCTTCTCCGGCTTTGCGTTGGTGCTGGCGGCATTCGGACTCTATGGCGTGCTTGCGTTTGCGGTGTCGCAGCGCACTCGGGAAATTGGGATTCGAATGGCGCTGGGCGCTCAAGCTTCAGACGTGCTTAGGCAGGTCATGCGACACGGGATGATTCTTGTTTCGATCGGCGTGCTCGTGGGCCTGGCGGTCGCTTTGGCTTTGACTCGCGTGATGTCGAGTTTGCTTTACGGAGTGAGCGCGACCGATCCGTTGACGTTTGCGGCCATCTCTCTGCTTCTTCTGGGAGTGGCTCTGGGAGCCTGTTTCGTGCCCGCCCGTCGCGCGACAAAGGTAGACCCGATGGTCGCGCTGCGCTACGAATAGGTTCCGGGTTCAGGGTTCGTGGTTCAGGGTTCGTGGTTCAGGGTTCGCGGTTCAGGGTTCGCGGTTAACCGATCTGTCGTATCCCTGTAAATCCGTCAAATCCCCGAAGAATAGATGAAGCTGATTTGACGGATTTACACGGATAGGAGGAAACCCTGAACCCTGAACCCTGAACTCTGAACCCTGAACTCTGAACCCTGAACCCAGAACTCGCATGATTGTCCGCAAGAGGCCATGTTCGGTTTCGTTCTCCTGATGCCTGTGCCTTTCAGAACAGACCCTCAGGAGAAACCCAATGCGATACCTCCCGATTGCAGCAGTGGTAGTGTGCCTGTGTGCGTGTTCGTCCCTTGCCCAGTCAACGAGCTCCGACCCTTACCCCAAGCTCGAAATCTTTGGCGGCTATTCGGTGAACGGTTACTTCAAGAGCAATGAAGCACCAGGAGGGAACAGCGGTTTTCCGCTTTCGAAGTTCTTCAGTGACGACGCCGGCGGTCCGAATGGATTTGAGGCTTCGATTACCGGAAACTTCAACAAGTATCTCGGAATCAAGGGCGATTTTTCGATGTACTTCGATAACGGTGGTCCCGGTCAAGTGACGGTGAAGATCTGTTCGGAGAGTTCGTGTATGACGTCCCTCCAGGATTTTAAAGTAAAGAAGCGGGCGTTCTATTTCATGGGCGGCCCGGAACTCAAGTGGCGAAATAAGACGCGGTTGACGCCGTTCGCTCATACGTTGTTCGGTGTTGCGAGATCCACCGCCGACTTCGCGACCGCGGGTCCGCTCCTTACTCACAGCGACTCGGACACGCGAACAGGATTTGCGGCAGCTTTCGGCGGCGGGCTTGATATCCGCTTAAGCAAGAGATTCAGCGTTCGCACAATGGCGGATTACACCGCGGCGTTTATTGGATACAACGATGAGAGCAGGTCAAGCCGCCAAAATCATCTTCGGCTTTCCATCGGGATAGTCTTTGGCAAGTGACGGTTGATGAAAGGCTAGACAAACGAGAGCGTTAGGTGTGAGTGCCTGGAGTCAACAACGCCCTGCCGCAGCCTCCGAAGCATAAGGCTTTGTCGGCGCTAACGACCGTAGTATGATTCACAAACTTTGGCAGCCCGGTTGAAACATCGAGCGAAGGATTTAGGGAGAGCGCTCGGCATCGCCGTGCCGGTGCTTCTCTTGCTGTCCGGTGGCGCGACGGTCTGGAGTCTTTCTAAACCACTGGCGCCTTCGCTGAGCCCGACTGGTCAACAACCGAAATCTCCATCGAGTAAAGCACGGGCTACGGAAAAGAAGCCGCCCAACAGGATTGACCCGAACACCATCCTTACTCAACCCGGCATCGCTCAACCCGGTATCTCTCAACCGCCTCAGCAGCAGCCGCACTTCAAAGTGATCTACGCTCCACAGGCCGTGCGTGTCGGTGAGACTGTGTCATTCACCTTGCAGTCCGTGAACATACCCGCCGGGTTCTCGCGCCCACTTGAGATTGACTTTGGCGACAAGACGCCGCGCCAGCAGTTGGCCGGAGGTCAAATGAACGCTTCTCACTGGTATTCCGCACCGGGTGCTTTTTCCGTTGCCGTTTACCTGACAGGTCTCAGAAGCGCGGCATTCCAAACAAAACCGATAAGCGAACCGCTCACATTGCAAGTCGGATCCTGGGCGCTGTCCAGGTTGCCGGGCGCGGTCGAGATTGGCGAACAAGTCGTTTTGTCCATCGATAACCCATCAACGGATCGAAGCATCGAATATCAGTTTCACTTCGGCGACGACCCACCGGCGAGCGGGTGGGTGAGTGAATCGCATGCAACTCACCGCTACCATTCCGCAGGGACCGTCAAGCTGTTCATCGAAATCCGCCGGGCGATTGATCCGCCAATGAACACCCTTGCGAGGACCGCCGAGTTGCCGGTTGTCGTTAAGCCTCTGCCGCAAAATTCGCTTAGGCTGGACGTGACGCCCGCGCCCAAGGTGCGGGCAGGAGAGACTGTAACGTTTACTGCAACGCTCGTCTCCGGGTTTGACAAAGGTGATTCGCACATAAGATTCAAATTCAGCTTCGGGGACGGGAAGTCGAGCGACTGGCAACCTGATCCGGTGGCGGCTCACACTTACTCTTTGGTCGGTCTGCGTTCGGCGCGCGTTGAAGCCGCCTGGTTCAGCGGGCGGCCAGGATCACCAACTACTTTTGCTGCAAGTGAACCACAGCAGATTGAGGTCACGGTCACTGCGCCCGCGCAGCCGAATGGTCCGGCGCAGGACGCCGGGTCGAATGCGAATCGGGGTGGCGTCATCGGACCGGCGCAAGGTAATCGTCCTGCGAATGGCAAAAGCTCGACTGGTTCGTCTTCGGGCTTCTGGCGCGACCTGGGGCGTTACTCGAGCATCATCATTCCGGCGATTATTGTAATCGCCCTGGCGATATTGTTCGCCGGTTACCAGACAATGAAAGGACGCTTCTCGGTGAAGCCTGATTACCGCGCGCATCGCGATATTGGAATCGGCCAGACGAGTGGCGGATCCTTAGCCATCGAGTATGGCATTCACTTGAAGCCGGACGTGGCCGAAGCTCGGTACCACCTCGACGCGCCCGAAGCCGGCTTGATCAGATACGAGAGGAGACAGCGTGACTAATTCATCCGCGAGCTCATCGCCGACAATCGGCAGCCTTTTTTCAGTGCCTGGCATTAACCGAGGCGACGAGACTGCTGGACAGTGGAAAGCCCTGCACGACAAGCTCAACAAAGAGCTGAAGAGCGTCAAGACCGCTTCGCTGCCCGAGCTTGCGCCAAAGATCGGAGAGCTTTTTGATATTCCGATTTCGGATGTCTTGCTCAGTTCATGGAAGAAAGCCACCGAGGTGCAAGCGCTCCTATACAAGAGCAAGGCCTCGCCGGATGAAACCTTCTTTGCCGGACTCGCCGAGCATACGATCGATAGCGAGCATCATCCGTACATCGAGATAACGATAAAGGGACAGCCGATTCGAAAGATCGAGTTCGTCGCGCGCTTGTTCCTCAAGTTGAATAGCTTTGTGCTGAAGATTCAACAGGGCGACATCAAAGAGATTCAAACCGGAACCTGCGAGATCGGAGGCACACTGGATTACGAAGGAGTCAGAATCGCCGAGAAGAAATTCGAGAAGATCAGTCTGCCCGGTACGGTGGTTGTCACCTAGTTTTCCAACTTGCCGGCGACTGGCGTCACTTTGACAACCCGGCGGCTTCGGCAGACACGAGAGACACCGCGGACCAGTCCTTTTCTTTCCAACCGCGAGCGAGCGCGCTTATGAAATGATCTCGAACCAGGCTCGCGACCGGCATTGGCACGTTCAACGCTTCGGCGGCTTCCATTACTAATCGAACGTCTTTTAGTCCAAGTGGCAGCTTGAAACCAGCCGGTTCGAATTCCTGCCGGGCGATCATCCCGCCGTAGTTCTTATAGACCGGCGCCGGGAAGAGCGTGCCCGCCAGCACTTCGAGAAGCAAAGCCGGATCGAGTCCGCCTTTTCGCCCAAGAGCGAAGGCCTCGCCGAGAGTCTCAATCGCCGAAGCCAGCATGAAGTTCCCGATCAGCTTTAGCAGATTTGCGCTCGACGGCTTCTCTCCGACGATGAACGTTTGGCGGCCCACCGTATCGAAGAGCGGTCGACAGCGATCGAGAGCATCGGCGGGACCAGCCGCCATAATAAACAACTGAGCAGCTTCAGCGGCGGCCGGCCTGCCGAAAACCGGCGCGGCTACGTAACCCGTTTCCGTGGAGGCGTGCGCTGCGGCGAGTTTATCCGACAGCGCGACGCTGATTGTGCTCATCGATATGTGAATCGCATTTGAATCAAGCGCGGAGAGGATACCCGCTGATCCATCAGCGCCGAACACCATCTGCCCGAGAGCGTGATCGTCCGCAAGCATGGTGATTACGATTTCACCGCGGGATGCATCGGCGGGACTGTCCGCTACGTTTGCGCCTTCCTGCTTAAGGTCGTCAGCCCGTCTGCGCGTGCGGTTGTACACTGTGACCGAGTGCCCCGCTTTGAGCAGGTTGCGCGCCATCCCCTTGCCCATATTTCCCAGACCAATGAATCCGACTTTCATATTTCTTCTCCAATCTCTCTCGAAGACTCGGCCAAGCACCAGACTTGTAGGATACACAGAGCGCCGTCTCAAAGGAACATCGTCGGCCAGAAGCGAGTACACGAGCGAACGCGCGAAGCGATTTGCCCGCCACGGGTTCGCGGACGGCGTGAATCCTGTTCATCCTGCCTATCCCTGTTACTTCAAGACCGAATTTCATTTTTGAACAGGGATGGACAGGATGGACACTCACCGGTGCCCATATCCGGTCACCCGTTTCGCGGGTTTGCGCACGGGATCACGTGGCCGCCACGGGTTCGCGGACTCACTCTATGGGAGGAAGCGGTACGCCATCGCTGCTTCGTGAGTGACGGCGCTCAAACCTTGCAAGGATCGCGGCCGCTGGTTATAACCGAAGCGGACAGGCAGTGACTTTTGAGTCTGTTGTACTTTTGCCTCGCACCGATTGGTTTGTTATGATTCGGTCGCCTAGAGCGTGATGTCGAACCTCCAAACCAAAGGCTATTGACGCGAGACGCGGAGCTTCAAACCCGATGCACAGCCGCTTACAAGTACCAGAGGCCGAATACGCCCTGATGTCGCCGGAAGAAATATTTTCGCTGGTGCACCGCGATCTCGTGCTCGTGGAAGAGGAATTCGACCGCAATCTCTCCGATGCGTCGGCTTTGGTGTCGGATGTGGCGCGTTATCTTCACGACGGGGGCGGCAAGCGAGTTCGCCCGGCCCTGGTGCTGCTTGCGTCTCGTTTGGTAAGCGGGGAAGTTTCGCCGCCGGCGGTTCACCTCGCGGCGGTGATGGAAATGCTTCATACCGCCACGCTCGTCCACGATGACATTATCGATGAAGCGCGAGTGCGGCGCGGCCGAGCGTCGGCCAACGTTCAATGGGGCAACGATCGCACCGTGCTTGTCGGCGATTGGCTTTACATGACCGCTTTTGACATGAGCCTTCGCGAACGCAGCTTCGAGATACTCGACATCCTGACCAATATGACCCGGCTTATGGTCGAAGGCGAAATCCTTCAGCTCTCGCTGATCGGGAACACAAACATCACCGAGGATGAGCACCTCGATATCGTTCGCCGCAAGACCGCTTACATGTTCAGCGCCTGCGCGGAGGTCGGCGGGATTGTGGCCGGCGCTACACGTGAGGAAAGGCGCGCGCTTGCCCGCTACGGTTTGTCGGTGGGCATAGCGTTTCAGTTGATCGACGACCTGCTCGACTTCGTGTCAACCGAGGTGAAATTGGGGAAGCCGGTCGCCAACGATATTCGCGAAGGCAAACTCACACTTCCGCTGATCTACCTTATGGAACAGGGCAACGAGGATCACCGGCGACTGATCGAAACGGTCATTCGCGAGCGGACCTTCGAGACGGTGCGCCGCGAAGAAGTGCTCGAGTTGATTCACGAAAACGGAACCCTCGAACGCGCGCGCGCGGAGGCCGAACGCTACGCCGCCGAAGCCATCGAATCCCTTTCAATCTTTCCACCTTCTCCCTACCGTCAGGCTCTGTTGAGCGTACCCCGCTTCATCGTCGAGCGCGAAATGTGATATTAATTTAGGGGTTGGCGCGGTCCGACAACACCTGGGAGCGCAGGCATCCTGCCTGCTTGAATGCGCGCGCTACGAAATAGCCAGGCAGGCAGGATGCCTGCGCTCCCAGGTGTTGTCGGACCGCGCCAACCCTAACTGTTATGCATTGTGATAGATGCAACATTGACTTTCCGGAAGGTCTCCACTACTGCAAATGGTGTGGCGAGGCGCTTGTCGATCACGCTCGAATCACAAGCGAGCTGCATACCTGCCCAAGTTGCGCGGTCGCCGTTCAGCCGGCATGGACCTTCTGCAAGGCTTGCGGAGAGCGGCTGCAGAGCGCCGAATCACAGGGCATTGTATGCCCGGAGTGTGGGGCCCGAGCTGAGCGAGGCGCGCGGAACTGTCCGCGCTGCAATACCGAACTGGCCGGCGAAAGCTCGAGTCAAACCGCGCAAGGCGCATCCGATACCGTAGGCATCCCGAAGTGTCCAGAGTGCGGCGAGTTCGTCGAAGCCGGAACGCTGTACTGCAAGGCTTGCGGCTCGGCTGTTTATACCCAACAAATTCCCTTTGGCGATTCGGCTCTGTTGTGCGAAGCGTGCAACAGCTACAGTCCTTTCGGCTCACGCTCGTGTCGAGTCTGCAACGCTCCTCTGACTCGAGCGGCGCAGACCGTTGTCGATCGCCCCGCCTTTGTTCCCGAGCAACCGAACCCGCCCGGCGCCGGGCCATCAGCGGAACAGAAGGCCGGGCTTCCGAAGGCGCCCGAACACCCGTCGGGCGCTCACACAATCGCTTTTGGCCGATCCGAGAGCGATGAGCAGGGCCTACCCTCGAGGCCGTCGGTTCAAACAAGCATGTTGCCTGGCACCGCCGGTTCAAAGTCCGAACAACCGACCAAAACCTCGGTCGTACAGATGGGCCGAATCACCGGCCCAGTCGATGAAGGTGAGCGCACTGCATCCGGCGAGCTCGAAACTACTGACCCAAGTAATAAGGGCGCAGCCTTCGAGCTGATTACAGATGGGATCGCGAAAAACCCCGACTCACCGGCAAGTAGTACCTCGGGCTTTGGCTCCAAACCTGTCGCTCCGCCTGCGAGCGCAGAGGGAGGCACGGAAGGAGTTCTTTCTCCGCAGGGAGAATTACCATCTGCGTTGCTCGAGCAGGCTGCGCAGGACGATATTCGCACGAAGGAATTCCGGCCATCCGCGCCCAATCAAGAGACACCGGCTCGCATTCACCAAACGTTGCCGCCGGCGGCGCCACGTGAACGACCGAATGAAAGCCCAAGTGAAAGCCCAAGCGCTCCGGTAAGGCCGCGGGCTAATGATGCAGGCATAACTCGCGAGATAGCGAGCGTCGGTGTGACTACCTTGCCTGTTGAGCAGGCTTCGTCACAGCCCTTGCCACAAAAGCGAAACGGTGTCCTTATCGCGTCCGCGGTGGTTGTGGTCGTCATTATTCTCGCTGCGGCCTTTGTGGGATATTGGTTACTGTTTGGCCACGGCCGCGCCGCGCGGCAGCCGGCCCCGCCGGTCGTCGCGGAACAGCCAAGGACTACACCCGAGCCGCCGCCGAGTCCGGCAAAGCCAACAGCCCAGGTTGCGCCGGAAGGCATGCTCGCAGTCGCCGCGGGCTCTTACACGATCGGGCGAAACGACGCTGATCCGCTGGAAAACCCGCAGCATAAAATCGACCTGCCGGCATTCTTCATTGACCGCACTGAAGTAACGAATGCTGCTTATAAGAAATTCGTCGACGCCACCAACCACAAGCCTCCCAGCAACTGGAGCGGCGCAAAGGTCCCCGATCGACGCGACAACTTTCCGGTAACGGGTATTACCTGGCAGGACGCCGCCGATTACGCCGCCTGGGCAGGCAAGCGATTGCCCAGTGAAGCCGAATGGGAAGCGGCTGCTCGCGGCGCGGACGGGCGGATATACCCGTGGGGAAATGAATGGCGCGCCGGTCTGGCAAACATCGGACTGACGCCAGATAAGCCTACCGCCGAGCAATACCCCTCGGGCTTAAGAGAGGTCGGTGGCTATCCGCAGTCTGCGAGCCCCATCGGCGCTATGGATATGATCGGTAATGCGTGGGAGTGGGTCGCCGACGAGTTCGCTCTTTATCCTGGCGGCATTGGCGCTGTTCCAAAAGATATCAAGGACAAGATGCAACCCGGATTGACTTACCGTGTCATTCGCGGCGGCGCCTATGATGGGGACAAGCATCACGACGCGACGTACCGCGGGTTGCTCGACGCCAGCCAGCCGTACCCCAAGGTTGGATTCCGTTGCGTGAAAGATGCGAAGTGAAAGAGTCCGTAGTCCGTGGTCAGTAGTCCGTAGTCTGGGGCCGGCGACCAACGACTACTGACTACGGACTACTGACCACGGACTCTTTATGCGATTAAGCTTGAAGCTTGCCGCACTGTGCGCCGCAGTAGCACTCATTCCAATCGTCATTCTTTTGCTGATCGTCCTGTCGGAGGTCTCGGCACACGCCCGTGCGCAAGGTCTCGAGCAACTCCGCAGCGACGCGCGCGCTGCCGCTGCGCTATGCGAGAAGCGGCAGATCGAGATGCGTTCCTCGGCTCAAGCGCTCGCCGATGAGGTCTCAAATCGCGCGCTGGTCAGCGGCGACAACCTCGACCGCAATAGCCCCGCCGCCTGGGCTCGCCTTCAGGACATGCTTCCCCGCGCGCAGACCGAGGCCTCGCTCGATTTCGTCATCGTTACCGATCCGCTTGGCCGGGTCATCGCGCGACATAACGACAGGCCGGCGCCCGGCGAAACCCTGCTGGGTTCAGAAGACAAGAACCCGCTGGCGGAAAAAGTAATCGCCGGCGACAAACTGTCCGGCGCTTCCTGTGTGGTGGAAAGAGGGGAACGTTACACGCGATTGGGTCTGGACCGCATAGCGCCGGTTGGTCTTTCCGATGGGTCGACAATTGATGAAGCGTTGATGATCGAGGCGGCGGCTCCGATCTTCAGCGGCGGGCGTTTCGTGGGTGTGGTCCTGATCGGGCAGATGTTGAACACCTACTACAAACCACGCTCGGGGACCGAGGCTCTTCAGACCCCACTTGTCGCGGAAGCAAAACAGACGCTGTATCGAAACGGCGAGGAGAACGCGGGAGCGGTGATCGCGTTAGGGAAGGGAATCGTAGCTTCGAGTGTTCCGCCGGCCCGTGAATCGACCGGCGAACCGGCGCTCGCCGGCTTGATCCACGATGATGCAAAGACCGAAGAATCCTTCAGAGTCGGTGGCCGGGATTACAACGTTTCCTGGAAGCCCTTGAAATCCCTGGACGGGACAGCGGTCGGGGCGATAGGAGTCGCGAGACCTGCGACGGAAATTGAAGGCGCGACCGGGGCCGTGCGAACGACTGTTCTTCTGATTGGCGCGCTCGCGCTGTTGCTGGGAGGCGGCGCCGGCTTCTTGTTTGGGCAAAGTCTTGGCGCGCGACTCGATGAGATTGCACAAGCCGCCAATCGATGGAGTCTCGGCGAGATGAGCATTCCGGCGACAGGACGCGAGCCTTTCTTGGCGAAGTGGATTCCACCCGAGTTCCTGCGCGACGAGATCAATCTATTGGCGGAACAGCTCGATCGAATGCGCGAGAGCTTCAGACAAGCTATCGAGCGAATTCGAAAACGATAAGTAGCGCCAGTCTGCGCATCCCTCCGATAAGTACGACTTTAGTAGTGTTGGGTTCTTGGGTTGCCGGCTTCTAACATCCCGGGTCAGCCCTTCGCGTGCTTTGCGGTCCTTTGCGACTTTGCGCTGAGTATTGGGTCTTTCAGTACGCAACGCAAAGGCGCAAAGGACCGCAAGGCACGCGGAGGGGCAAGCTCTCCAAACTTTCCCTGACATCACGCACATTTAGACGTATAATCCTGTGCGTGTGGACTACACGTCGGGAGACTATGAGACTAGTCCTTCCTTTCTTTTGCCTTCTGCAGTTCCGGTCGCTTAATCGCCAATGCGACCAAAGTACATCAACGGAGGTTTCGATATGAGAGCTAAGCTCATGACGATTGGCATCACCGCAGCGGCAATTCTCGTGCTGGCGCTTCAAGCTTCACCCCAGGCTATCGCGCAGGGAAACGCTAACAAACAAGCTCCTGCCAAAAAGGCGAAACCCGCGGCAACCAAACCAGCGGCTACTCCCGCTCCGGCGCAGGCGGCAGCGCCGGCGGAGAAACCCGCCGCGGCCAAGAAACCCGTGCATCGCAAGAAGAAACCAGCCGGAATGGCGGGCGTGCCTTCAGGCGTCGCGAATTGCATAAAGCATCTTTCCCAGATGGCGGCCAAAGACCCCCTGATCGCTTACGAAGGCCATCCGGAGGAAATCGTCAACAACGGATTGCTGTGGAACGATCCAAAATCCAAGTGCTCTGTTGGAAGCGATGAGGGTATGAGGAAGAAAGTCGCCGATCTGGCTTCAAAGTGGCGAATGCACGATGCAGCGGCCGTGCGATCGATCTTGCAAGAGCTCGAAGGGATGTCGCCGAAATAAGCTCTCGCCTAATTGGTTCCAGGCATACCCACCTCGTCAGAGGTTGTGTGAAAATGCAATGTTCGTAGTCCGGCCTTCAGGCGGAAGTTCGTAAGTCAGCGTAATGTAGATATAAACTTCCGCCTGAAGGCCGGACTACGAACTTTCCACACAGTCTCTGCCGAGATGTGTGTATCCGTGAAAACCTGGCGCGCGGGGTGTAATTAGAAATGTGACTTGGGTCACGGCACTTCAAAGCGGCGATCGACCGTTCCGCTCGGCAACCCCGTAGGGGTGCGATGTTTATAGTAAAGACGGCACACGGACTTCCGAGCTCCGTTAGGAGCGGCATAAACCTTTAGCGCAGGACATTCCACCCCTACGGGGTTGGCAACTTTGCGATCTCGATACTAAAGACATTTCACCCCTACGGGGTTCTAAGAAATTCTCAGGAGCTTCCATCGTTGAGGAGCCCAGTCCGCCATGAGTCCCATTCTTAATCACACCCTGGCGCGCATACTCACAGTCCCTTCCTTGACTTTCTCAGACGCCCTCGGATAGTTTGAATCAACCAGCTTGAAGCAAACCAACACCATCGAGATGCGAAACACAAAAAGATATTTCGAGCGAATCTTTGTCGCTTCCTTCATTGCGTGTGCTTGCGTGTTAGCCGCCGGCTGCGGCTTCCTTTCCTCCGATTCGAAGATCGATGAGGGCATAGTAATCGCGCCTACGCTGAAGATCCGTTCTTCAACCGCGCTTGCCGCGCTCGATCTCGCCGAAGTGAAGCGCGGTGACAAGCTCGACATACTCGATCAGGCTCAGGTCAAGACCCCGACCCGCACCGCTGAATGGTACAAGGTTCGCACCAAGAGCAAAGACGCAATCGAAGGCTGGGTAGAGTCCAGATTTGTGATCAACAAATCTATCGTCGACAAAACACAGGACCTTTACGAAAAGTCGAAGACGATAGCCTCGCAGGGCACGGGCCGGCTTAAGGTCCAGACAAAACTGCGCGCCGAACCCGGCGGCGACGTGATCACCTATCTCAGCCGAGGCACGATGGTCGACATCGTCGGCAAGACTCGCACGACGATCAAACCCGAGAAGCAGCAGGAAGCAGACGACAGCGAAGACACCGACGAACCGGAAACGCGAACAGTAATCTGGCTTCAGGTTCGATTGCCTGAAACGGAAGTCTTGCGCGCAGGTTGGGTAGGCGCGCAACAGGTGCAACTGGACACCCCCGACGAGATTCTTTATTTGGAAGGCGAAGGTCGTCGCTTCACCGGGTGGGTCGTGTTCGATCAGACCAAAACAAAGAAGGGCGAGGTGAAAGACAACTACATCGCGTTGATGAAGAACCTTGCCACCGAAGGCCCGATCGATTTCACGAGGCTTTGGATTCTGATTTACGCGCCGGACCAGGGCCGCTACACCGGGGCCTACATCGAAGACGGCTTGCACGGCGTGCTGCCGATAACCATTCACCCGGATCACAAGGGATTCACGATTCACGAGCTGGATGAAACCGGCAAGTCAGTCCCGGTTCAATACGAAGCGATCCGGGCTGATGCTTCGCACCTGCGAGTTCATCGTCTCGGCGCGAAGTTTACTTACAAGCGGCTGACGATCGCGACTAAGGCGAAATCGAAGGGTAAGAAATAAGCCCTCCCAAACGGTTCGAGCCCAAGACATCTGCTATAAAAACGCTTTAGCTAATGCAGCAACGCCCGCCAAGAGTCCACCTAGAGCCAATACTGGCCCATTTGGATAGTCAACTATACGAAGGACAAAGAATTGAGTGATTCGAAACAGAGTCATTAAAACGATGGTAAAAGAGATCCAAATAACAGAGAGCAGAAATGTATCGATCACAAGGGCGGCTTCTATCAATATTTGTGAAAAAGCGAGGTAGACAAAAAAGTCAATAACCATCAAGAAAGGTGAGGATTGATCATAGGGTACGCGAAGGCCTGGGATCGTAAAACCATATGCTAGAATAAGAGTTAAATTTGGCATTACGACATAAGCAGCTAGTATATTTATTAAGGCTCCTATTACGAACGCGATGAAGGAACGCGTGAAAAATGCTCCTACTTTGTTATCGCCTACTATCCAAGAAGCGACCGTTGGATGAACATCCCTCAAAACAAGAATGCTGGAAATAAGAAGTCCGAGAAAATACAATGTTCTCAGCAGTGTTAGCGATCTGATTGGGGCAAATAAGAGAAAGACGGTGCCAAATCCAGCGACAGAAAGAGCGGTCTGGATTTTTTTATTGAGAAGGAGATTATTAAACTTCCCCAAACGTTGCTCATCCAGCCATAACCACATATGATCACCCCATGAGCGCAGCTTCTTCTTTTGAGGTGATGTCAGCATCCAGTCAATCATAGTTATGATTCCAGTTGTTGCCCCAGTTACAATCGCAATATCTGTCATGGAATCTTTTAGCATTCTGACTTCTATCTGATAATCGCGCCTAGAATAAATTCGACAGAACTAGCTAGTTTCCCAAAGCACTTTACTTTATGACCTGCTTGAATTCATACGTATTGGAACGCACACCATTTACGACCACTACCACTTCATTTTTGCCATCATGCACACTCAACTGCTTGACAGTGCCGTTTAGCGAAATATTGCCGTCCCTTTGCGCATCAATCCGTTTGCTTATGTCTTGACCGTTCACGATTATTCTTATCTCAGAGCCTCCATCCCATCCGAGTCCGAGAATGCTCATGTGTGAGGGAGCGATTCTTTCGGAACGGCTTTGTACAAAAACAACCGCCCCAACCGTTATCCCGGGACTAGGAGGATGAGAGGTGGATGCCGCTTCGTCGCTTTGACGGAGGAAAACATCACCGTTCTCAAAGCTGATTTTGTCCTTTTCTACAATTCCCCGCGCCGCCCGTCCCATTTCGAATTTCAACGTGATCTGCTTGCCATCAACTTCGTATGCTCCAACACTCTGCAAGGGTCCGCCAGGTTGAACTAGTGATACAAAGAGCGTCCCATCTGGTTTAAGCTCAAAATATGAGGACGGATTTTTCGAATTAACGTACCTGCCGCTAACTGGGCTGGCGTTGCCAACACCGCAGGTTTGTTTGACAAGATCCTTCATGGCATTCTCACGACTTTCGCTATCCTGTATTCGCCCACGACGCATTCGAATACTCTTCACCTCCTTTGATGAATCGAAGCGTTGGAATGTCACAGTGATCTTAAATTCTCCACTGGCAATATCGTCATCAACTTTCCCGAAAACGACGATTTGCGCATTCGTGATTCTTCTGACCTCGCCCTGAGATGCCTTGGATATATCATTAAGGTCCGCAATTGCCTTTTCGTTCTTTATGTGAGCGAGGACCCTATCAAACTGACGACGCTCTACAATCTGATAACATCTTGCCTGGGTTAGTGCCTCTTCAAATTCCAACGTCATCCTTCCCGTCAGGCTGGTTTGTTGACCATGGGTGTCAACGAAATCCCATACGTAGACCCGCTCCTTTGGTGCTTGTGCATTCACGGAGGCTACAAGAACACCTAACAAAACTGTGAGCATTGAGACGTTTATCTTACGCATCAGAATCTTCTCCTTTCTATTCGCACGGTGTTAGCTCTACGTTCCTGTTAATCAAGAGAGTTTGCTCGCACGTTTTCTCTCCCTTACGAAGCAGGATTCTAGTGGGCTGATTCTTTTGCTCCACAAGGATTCTTATGACTGTTAGAGTGCTCTCAAGAATTACTGCGGGCCTGTCATCCACAAAAAGTTTGGCCTGGTTCATGGAAGATGGAATGACTAGTTTGACCTCATACTTGAGCACCTTGCCAGGAGGCGCTTGTACCGGTTGTGACGAGGTTTTCGATGATTTGATCGCTGATGAAGGCGTCGGCCTTAGAGTTTGCTGGTTTTGTGCTTGCTGTTGAACTATTAGTGGCTCTGGCGGTGTCTCGTTTCGGTCATGTGTGGGAGACTGATTCCACAGGACCACGGTCGAGCCAATCACTACTACGCTGAGAGAAATCAGTAATCCATATTTAAGCTTGGTGCTGCGGATAACAACTATAGCGGCAATGGCCGTGATCACTCCAACCACAAGAGCAATAAGGGCTATTCTTTCAGTGAGACTGATGATTGTTAGAAACATATGGATTACTACGATCTCATGTGATCGCCCTTAAGCAATCAGTTATTGAGCTTACAAATAATTCTTCGATTCGGCGATCCGCATTCGAAGTCTGCAAGAGATGCGCAAGTCCCGGATGCTTCCATCAACATTGCGGCTTGGGAAAGGCATCCGGGATTCAAGCGGACTGATGCATTCGCTCAACCGATCAGGGTGTCGGCTTCTTCTTAGTTGGGCGTTTTCGGTCGCTTTTCCGAGTGCCTCCCACTTGCTCATATTCGCTGCTGTCCGAACCGTAATGAGCTTTCGTTGCTGCTAGAACTCCAACGTTCCATTCACCTAATTCCTGGTCAATCGCATCCCACTCGTTTTGAGACTGTTCAACATCCGAAAGAAGTTTATTGTGAGCGTCCAGTTTTTCAGTCGCTGCGTTGATCTTTCCTTCGTAGTCAGTGGGCTTCAAGTTCGGGCCGTAGTCCGGAAGCGGTGTAATCGATTTCAAACCGGACAAACGTTGACGTGCTGTTTCAAGATTAACACTTGTTCCCTTGGGTCGTGGCATAACGGTTACCTCCTGAATGTTTGTTTTCGGAATCGGATCTCGGAAGAGTCAGGGAAGACTCGCACGCGAGTATATTCATTTTGACTCGAAATGCAAGAAATTTGTGAGGCTTCTAACAAAAGAAAGTAGTCTTTGTGACGTTCCTGGTTCTTACGATGAGAGATTTGGCGCGAAGAGACTTGAGTTTGGAAGGAGCGAAACTTAATTCGGATGGAAGGCTAATTAATTTGCTTGGAGGAAAGATTAAATCGACTGAAACAGAAATGAGTAAAACTTGAAGAAGAATTAATTGAACTTCAAAGAAAATTAATAAAACTCAAACAGAAGTTAATTTAGCTCATAGAAAAATTGATTTGGCTTAAGGTAGAATTAATTGAGTTCAATTAGAGATTGATTGAGTTGAAATAAGAATTGATTCAGCTCGAAGAGAAATTGATTGAAGTGCTCCAGGAATTGATCTGAAAAGAAGAATCACTACTGTCCCAACGTTACTCGAATAGAGTCAGTTGGTTGCAGTAGTCGGGTTCTAGATCGTTGAAGTCTGAATCTGAAAGCGCCTGTAAGAGCGGCGTTTTCTCGAAAACGCTGACGCTGAGAATCTGTAGAATTCT
>DATNBZ010000278.1:0-11057 GCA_035607285.1 Blastocatellia bacterium
GCAATGAGCAATAGTAAATTTGGCCAAAAATTGCGCATCAGGCTCCATAGGCTCGTGGGTGGAAGCCTGGCGCTGATAGGTTTGTTTTCGCTCTGCGCAGTAAGCGCACGAGCACAGGACGCGCTTCCGCCGGCGCCGCCCGCACCGAGCTGCGTAAAAACCGTGACGGCGAACGTGGTCGCGTTTGACCAGATAATCTTCTACAACCGCTTCGGAAGTTTCGATCCGGGCGGCATGATCTTCGCGCTCAAGCGCGACGCTGTTCCAATCGAGCCAAGCCAGCGGCTCGGGCCGGGCAACGCTCAGCTAAGACCGGACAAGCGTCCGCGTCCAATTGTTCTGCGCGTGAATGAGGGGGACTGTCTCGAGGTAACCTTCACGAACTGGCTCACTCCAACTCGCCCAGCGGTTGAAAATCTCAAGTTCGCGAACGCACCGGACAGACTTCCCTACTTTGGACCTCCGATACCGGAGTTCGACGGCAATGTGCATCTGTCGAAGGACGACACTCCGGCGACGCGAACCGCATCGGTCCATGTCAACGGGCTTGATCTGGTGGGCAGCATTTTATCAGACGGCTCAAACGTCGGTCTGAATCCGTCGTCGCTTGTGGGACCAGGCCAGAGCACGATCTACAAGTGGTACGCGGCGAAACAGGGGCAGTATCTTTTGTACTCGACGGCGGCGACTTCAGGAGGCGAAGGCGACGGCGGCCAGGTAGTCCACGGACTGTTCGGCACGGTCAACGTCGAGCCTCCGAACGCCAAGTGGTATCGCTCGCAAGTCAATCCAGAGGTCTTGACTGCGGCGACTACCGGAACGAATCCGAACGGAACTCCAAAAATCAATTATGAGGCGGTGTTTGCCGGCTCAACAACCAAAGTCCTCAACATGCTCAGCACTACCAACGAGATCATCTACACCGATCTCAACGCAGTGATCACGGGTTTCACGGAGAACTGCACAAACGCGCCGCCTTCGAGCACCTGCGGCCAGCAATTCCGCGAGTTCACCGTGGTCTTTCATGACGAACTGGAAAGCGGCGCTCCGGCATTCCCGGAAATGCTCACCGATAAGAGCGTCTTCTCGTCGATCAAGGACGGCTTCGGCATCAACTACGGTTCGTCGAGCGTCGGCACCGAAGTGCTTGCAAACCGTAAGAAGGTCGGCCCGGCGGCAAATTGCCCCGAGTGCGCCTATGAAGAGTTCTTCCTCGAGTCATGGAGCAACGGCGACCCAGCCGTTCTCGTGAAGTACGGAGCTCCCGATCCGGTCACCGGTATCGCGAAAGCAATCGCGGGGCTGTTTCCCGATGACCCGGGTAATGTCCATCACTCCTACATGAACGATCCGGTCCGCTTTCGCAACGTGCACGCGGGCCCGAAGGAGACTCACATATTCCATCTTCATGCTCATCAGTGGCTGCAGAGTCCGCGTGACGAGAACTCGCTGTATCTTGACTCACAGACAATCTCGCCCGGGGCCTCTTTCACCTACGAGATTCAGTACGGAGGCGGCGGGAACCGCAACCTGGGTTCTCCCGGTGATTCGATATTTCACTGTCACCTCTACCCGCACTTCGCGCAGGGGATGTGGGAATTGTGGCGCAACCACGATGTCTTCGAGAACGGACAGGTTGGTCTGAACGGCTCTGTGGGAGGGGATGTAAAGACGGGACGCAACTTGCCGGACGGAGAGATACCGCAAGGCATCCCGCAGATGGCTTTGATTCCGATTCCGCAGAAGGGACTTGCGCCGATGCCGACTCCGGAATTCGAGGGCTATCCGTTTTACATGGCGGGTCGCGCAGGTCATCGTCCTTCACAAGCTCCGTTGGGACGCGAAGGAAATGGCGGCCTGCCAAGGCATCAGATTCTGTCGGCGACGACCGTCGAAGGTATACCGGCGATCGACCCGGCGATGCTGGCCGATCCGGTTGCGGCGCGAGTTCACGCTCGCAATCCCGATCCAAATCTTCTCGGCTTTGCCAAGAAGCTAAAGACCGCAAACATCCAACTGCTTCCCGAAGCTGGAACGACTGACGAACTGACCGCCATAGATTTTCATAACGGTCTGTTTCCTGGCGGCGTGCCGATCACGACGATCTATGACTGGAAGGGAGTCGGCTATCCGACGTTCGACTCGAACGGCGTGGCCAGCAAATTCTTCGTAAACGGGCGCAAGCCGATAGCCGGCGCTCCGTATGCGGACCCTTGTCCTGATACTTTTGTCGATACCAACGGATTGCGTAGACCCGTTCCACTGCGCAAGTACCGAGCTGCGTGGGTTCAATTCGATATGCCCGTCAACAACACCGGGTGGCACGACCGGCAAGCGCGGATAGCCGTGCTCGAGCAGGACGTGGCGGGCACGCTGAATCACACGCGGCCGCCTGAGCCCATGTTTTTCAGGGCGAATTCCGGCGATTGCATCGACTACCGGGTAACAAACCTCATACCGGCCAATCTCAACCTTGACGACTTCCAGGTGTATCAGGCGACCGACATCATCGGCCAGCACATTCATCTTGTGAAGTTTGACGTAACGTCTTCCGACGGGGCCGGCAACGGCTGGAACTACGAAAGCGGCGCGTTCTCACCGGAGGCCGTGCGCGAACGAATAGACGCTAACAACGCCTACCAGTTGTTGATCGGCGGAACCCAGATCCTGACCGCAAAGATCAATCCGGCGTTCGGAGCCGGACCCAACGGCGCCTTTATTGGCGCGCAAACGCTAATCGAGCGGTGGTGGGCTGATCCTTTGATCAACACGCTTGGCAAGGATCGCACACTTCGCACCGTATTCACTCACGATCACTTCGGTCCAAGCGGACATCAGCATCACGGTTTGTATGCCGGGCTGGTGATCGAGCCGACCGACTCGCAATGGAAATCGATCGATGGCGCGACGACCTTTGGCGTGCGCGCGGATGGCGGGCCCACGTCTTTCGAAGCCAACATCATCGCCGGCTCGGGTGGCGCGAACAGCTACCGCGAGTACATGATGGAAATAGCAGACTTCGCGATCGTGTACACCAAGGAGGACCTTCAACCGATAAGCCCTCCCAATCGCGTGGAACACCCATTACCGATAGCCGTAGGGTCACCGATCCCCGGCGATCCTTCGCAGCAGCCCAGACCCGAAGGAATATCCGCCGCGGATCCGGGAACTCAGTTGATGAACTATCGCAACGAGCCGATCCCGCTACGGATCGGCGAGCTCACACCCAGCGGAACTTACGTTCAGAAGATCGGAAAAGACGGCGACCTCGCCTATGCATTCAGTTCAGACGTACACGGCGATCCGTTTACTCCGATCCTAAAGGCGTATCCCGGCGACAGCATTCAGTTCAGGCTGTTGCAGGGCGCTCAGGAAGAGCAGCACGTGATCAACATCCACGGTCACAGGTGGCTGTTTGAGCCGACGGCTCCGAACTCCGGTTTCACAAATGCACAAGCGCTCGGCATCTCGGAACACTTCGAGTTCCTGATGGCCGACAAGGTGCAGCCGGTATTCAGCGCCAACGGCGTCGCGGATTTTCTTTACCAGTCCGCGGGAACCGATAATCTCTGGGATGGGATGTGGGGATTGATGAGGACTTACCGAGATCCTCAACCCAATGTTGCGCCGCTTCCCAACAACCCCTTCGCCCCGGTCACCGCGGGCAAGGAAACTGCGGGTGCGCAAGCAACAGCGCCCGATAACCCGCTCAAGACAGCGGGGGCAGCCTCGCCAGCGGCCGGCAGTTCCCTCGCAACTCCGGACGGCGCCACCGCACCAGCAATGGGCATCAACAACTGCCCAACGGGTCCGGGCGCTCCGCCGATCAAGTCCTTTACCGTCCAGGCGTGGATGGCCAAGGACCTCGTTGGACCAACCGGAATAGTCTACAACCAGAAGTTTGGTTTCAAAGACCCTGCCGGAATCGTCTATATCAACGCCAATGACTACATCGGAATCACCACATTTGCAAAACCGCTGGAACCCCTGATTCTGCGTGTCAATGCTGGTGATTGCGTTGAAGTAACGCTTCAAAACAAACTGCCGGCTGCTGTTGCGGAGTACGATAGCTGGAACGAAATGCCACCTATCATTCCGGAGTTCAACTTCAATCAAGTGAAGACCTCCAACCGCGTGAGTCTGCATCCGCAGCTTCTCTTCCACGATGTAACAGGCTCGGATGGAGCGGCGGTGGGACTGAACCCCGACACAACAGCCGGGCCCAACCAGAGCATCAAGTACGCCTGGTACGCAGGCAGCGTAAGCGTAGCTGCAGGGAATGCCACCTTCACCCCGATCGAGTACGGCGTCACGCATCTGCGAGACTACGGCGACGTGATAAAGCATAGCTCGCATGGTCTTGTAGGCTCGTTGATCGTGGAACCGAAGGACTCGACACAAACGCTCGCCGGCGCCAGCAACGCGACCGCCGACGTGAGAACTTCGCTCGGCACCTTCTTGTTCCGCGAATTCGTCCTTTCGTATCAGGACGATGTCACGATGAAGGACGCCGCCGGAGCACCGATGAGGAACTTTTTCGACGTTGACGATCCCGAGGAGACCGGAATGAAGGCTTTCAACTTCAAGACGGAACCTCTTTGGGCGCGTCTGGGCTTCCCATCGGATACCGACCTGAAGACGCTGAACGATCAGATCTACACGAACACGCTCAGCTCTCTGGTTACCAGCGCCGGCTGTGGTGTGACGCCGTGTGAGCCGGCGACGCCGATCTTCACCGCAAAGGTTGGAGCCAATGTTCGCTTCCGGGTCCTCGAAACTGCGGGACATCCCCGCCAGCATGGGTTCACGCTCTTCGGCCATCACTGGAATTTCGAGCCGTGGACTCAAGGCTCGACCGTGCAGGGGACCAATCCCTTCACATTCGAGATCGGCTCGTATAGCGGCATCGGCCCAACGCGGCATCTGAACATACTCACCCGCGCGGGCGGGTTGACGAACATCAAGGGTGACTTCCTCTTCCGCACGCAGGATAGCTTCACGTTCAGCGGCGGACTGTGGGGCATTTTCCGAGTTACACCGTAATATTTCCCACTTATTTCCCCCGCCGGAGGGTCAATCCCTCCGGCAGGGCTTCTCGGCGCGGGGCCTGGTAATGCTTAAACCAGGCCCCGCGCCATTTCTTATCGTAAGACATCCTACTGGTGATATCTCTCACAGAATCGCGCGTTTTCTTAATTTGGAGTGCGGCGGCAAGGTACTCCGGGACGCCGCTTTCCTTGCCAATCGATTCAATCACCAGCAAAAGCGGCGTCCCGGAGTACCTTGCCGCCGCACTCCAAATTAAGGCACCCCCCAGAACCGCGCTCGTACCCTCTGGGTACGTAGTTTGCACATAACAAAGTTACCGGTTGCCAAAGCGCTATCCTAACCACAACCGGCCACACTCAAAGTAATCAAGGTTTCGGATTCGCATGAGCTGTGCTTTCGACTTGCAACGCCGGCCGAGAGCATATTGCGGGGGGCTTACCGGGGCCACGGAACAGTCCCCCGCAAAATAAAGGATTGAAAATGCTGACAAAGAAAATCGCTCGAACAAAACTCTTCGCAGTCTCGCAGTTGTTGGTGTTGGCTTTTCTCGCTGGCGCCCCGGCAAACGCGCAACGGGAGGCCGGTAAGGACCAACCGGCACAAAAGCCGGCGCCCACCCCGGCCTCATCTATCTCGCAGCGGTTCGAGAAGGAAGGCATTCAAGTCGAGTTCTCGATCAACTCGATAAAGGAAGAGTCCGGCAAGGACCCCGGTCTCGTTGCCGGAGCCGATGCGAACGTCTTATTCAAGGTGACCGACAAGAGTACCGGCCAGCCGATGCGGGGCTTGCATCCGAACGCCTGGATCAATGCGCGCTCCGCCGAGCACCCACCCAACGAAGCCGAGTGCAAGGACAAGATCAGATCATTTATGGGAGGAATGCTCAGCGGGCGCGCCGAGATCGATCTGAACAGCTACTCGATGCTCACTTTGAATCACGACAACACGGTCACGTTTATCAATCCGCAATTGTCGTTTAACGTCACGAAACTGGAAAGCATCGTAATGCTGCCGGGTCCGGGCCTTGACTGGGTGCTTTCAAAGAAGGAAGACTTCCTGTACGTAACGATGCCTTCGCAGTCTGCGGTTGCGGTCATAAACACCATCACCCGCAAGCTCGTCGGAGCGATACCAAGCGGCGAGAAGACCAAACCGGCGCGAATCGCGATACAACCCGACGGCCGCTACATTTGGGTAGGGCTCGACGATTCTGCGGCTGTGGCCGTCATCGACACAGCAACAAACAAGCTCGCCGGGACCGTCTCCGCCGGCGCCGGGCTACACGGTATCGCGTTTACCTCAGACAGCCGGTTTGCTTACGTGAGCAACAGTGCCGCTGATACAGTGACCGCAATCGAAACGAAGACATTATCGAAGATCGCCGACATCGCAGTGGGGAAAACTCCGGCGCCCATCGCGTTCAGCACCGCCGCTCAAGCCATCTACGTCGCCTCGATCAATGGCGGTACGGTCGCGGTCATCAGCCCGAGCACTCAGCAAGTCGTAAAGACGATTCTGCTCAAGCGAGGCGTGGTCGCGTTGAAATTCGACAGGTCGGGCCGCTACGGGTTTGCGGTCAATCAAGTCGACAGCACGGCTTCGGTTGTTGACGCAGCGACCAACGGAGTCATCGCCCAGGGCGAAGTAGTGAAGAGCCCGGATCAGGTGATCTTCTCCAACTCCTATGCCTATGTCCGAGGAACCGAATCAGAGAAGTTTTCTCTGATCGACCTTAACGAAGTCAAAAAAGGGAAGTTCGCCCCGGTCAACATTCAGGCCGGCCGCCTGCCCCCGACCGCTGCGCCCCAGGATATTGGCGTTGCCGATATGATTCAACCCACGCCCGACGGCACTTCCGTACTCATCGCGAACGCCGCCGACCAGATGTCCTACTACTACGTCGAAGGGATGATGGTCCCGATGGGAACATTTCAAAACTACAAGCGCAGGGCGCGCGGCTTGATGCTTTTGGATCGCAGCCTGAGAGAAACCGGCCCGGGCGTCTACTCGTCAACGGTGAAGCTCAAGAGCTCCGGTCTCCTGGACATTCCGGTGGTATTTGACCAACCCCGAATCACCAATTGCTTCGAGGCAAGAGTCGGAGACTCGCCGTACTCCGAAAGGATCAAGGCTCAGGCCACTACACTGATCGAGCCGCTGTTCCGCGGCAAGCGGTATGACGCCGCCTCGCCAGTTAGGCTTCAGTTCAAGGTCAGCGATTCAATCACCCAGTTGCCGGTTTCCGGGCTCAAGGACTTCCAGGTACTCATCTTCGAGCCGCCCGGCACGTGGCAGAAACGAGCGTGGGCGAAAGAGGTTGGCTCGGGGATTTACGAACTAACCGAATTGCTCCCACACGAAGGCTACTTCAGAGTGATGACCCAGATCGAGTCTCGTGGGATACGTTACGCCAACTTGCCTTTCACCAATCTTGTAGTAGTCAACGAGGCGAAAGGCGACGATGACAAGACCGTGAAGCAGGAGGAGATCAAGAAATGAATACTTTATTAGCCGAACGCGCAATCGCGCCGAATGCCCGGCGCAAGCAGAACGCCTTCATCAATGGAATGAGCCGGCTCTGTCTATTGGTTCTCATCGCCTCAGCTCTGTCGCCTTTCGCGCTTGCCGGCCGGCCTGTCGCGCCGGTCGAACGAAAATTTACTTCTTATGTTTGTCCGATGGACGCCGAAGTGAGGGCGGCGAAGCCGGGCAAGTGTCCCAAGTGCGGAATGGCTTTGAGGCGCGCGACAACCGGGCCGTCGAGCCCCGCCGTTGCCGAGAGTGCGAAAGAGAGCGCGAAACCGGACACGCCCGCCACTACCGCAGCTTCCGTGAATCTGGCGCGACTGCCCGATACGACCGTCTACGATCAAAACGGCCGAAGGCTCAGCTTCTACAAAGATCTGGTCAAGGGCAAAACCGTCGCGATCAATTTTCTGTTCACCACTTGCACGACGATCTGTCCGCCCCTCGCCGCGACGTTCCGCAAGGTGCAACTGGAGCTTGGCGAACGTGTTGGACGCGACGTGTCGTTGATCTCGATCAGCGTTGACCCGGCCACGGACGTGCCAGAGCGTTTGAAGAAATTTGCCGCGAAGTTCAACGCCGGACCCGGATGGACGTTTCTTACCGGCAGCCCGCCCGAGATGGACCGGTTGCTAAAGGCGCTGGGCGCGGCCGTTGCCGATAAGAACGATCACACTCCGATGGTCCTCGTGGGTAACGAGGCCGCGGGGTTCTGGACACGGACATATGGGCTCGCCGCCCCTGCTGCAATCGTCAAAGTAATCAATGATGCAAGCGAAAGGTCCGAAGGAAAATCATCGAGCGTGGAGGTGCCGCTCCCGCCAGATTCAACTACCAGCGGTCAGCCCCAGAGGCAAGTGCGGAAGACGGTTAACGCCGCTGCCGCATCTGCCGGCGACCAGCCTTCAAGTTCCGACGCCAAACCCGCAAAGACGCCTGCCGAAAAAGCCGCGGCTTATTTCCCGAACACTGTTTTGCTTACGCAGGACAACCAGCCCGTTCATTTCTTCGACGATATGCTCAAGGGCAAAACCGTGATGATCAACTTCATGTTCACGACATGCACGGGCATCTGTCCGCCGATGACCGCGAATCTTCTGAAGGTCCAGTCGTATCTGGGCGACCGCGTCGGCAAAGACATCAGCATCATCTCGATCAGCGTTGACTCGCTAGTCGATACGCCGGCGGCAATGAAGAAGTACGCGACGAATTACAAGGTCAAGCCCGGATGGTATTTCCTCACCGGTAACAAGCCTGATGTGGATCTGGTGCTGCGCAAGGTGGGCGGATTCGTCGAAGACAAGAACGACCATAGCGGCCTGGTCATCATTGGAAACGTTGAGACCGGCGAGTGGATCAAGATGTTCGCGATGGCCCGGCCGGCAGAAATCGCGGACGCGGTTTTGAAAATCGCGGGATCGAAGCAGGAGTGAAAAGTCAGTGGTCGGTGGTCAGTGGTCGGTGGTCAGTGGTCAGTGGTCAGTGGTCAGTGGTCATCATTGGTCAGCTTTGTGATATATCGTGAGGATAATTCGTATGTCTACTCTTCGTCATCTTCGTGTCCCTTATAGCCTTCGAGTCCTTTGTGTCCTTTGTGTCTTTTGCGTCCTTTGTGTCTTTTGCGTCCTTTGCTTCTCCGAGTCCGGCAATGTCGCGGCGCACGCTTCGAAAGAACTCACCGCCCAGGAGCGGCGCGGCAAGCAGATTTACCTGAAGGGCGAGACCGAAGGTGGTGAGATCATTGCCATACTCGGCAGCGGCGAATTGGAGTTGCCGGCCGGCTCCTTTCCCTGTTCGAACTGCCACGGCTTGAAAGGCGAAGGGTCGAAAGAGGGAGGCATCGAGCCGTCGCCCGTCACCTGGGCCTCGCTTTCGGCGCCTTACCAATCGCGGCTCACGCGCAACGACCGCGTCGCTTACAACGACGTCTCGCTCGCTCGCTCGATCAGCGACCGGCTCGACTCGAGCGGGCACAGACTCCATCCGGGGATGCCGCGCTACAAAATGTCGACTTCGCAGATGGCGAGCCTTGTTGCCTATCTCAAAAAGATCGGCACGGATGCTGACGCCGATCCCGGCTTGACCGATGACGCGATCAAGTTGGGAGCGGCGCTGCCGATGAGCGGATCGCTCGCTCGAGTGGGGGAAGACGTAAGCGCGGCTCTGGCAGCCTGTTTCGCGGACGTCAACTCAAAGGGCGGAATCTACGGCCGGCGCGTCGAGTTGCTCGTCGAGGACTCGAAGGGCGACGCCGCCGGCACCGCCGAAGCAACCCGGAAGCTCGTCGAGCAACGCGAAGTCTTTGCGCTTCTGGGGAGCTTCGAGCCGCAGGGCAGCGATGAGACCAACGAGTTTCTGAGCCGAAACGAGGTGATGCTGATCGGTCCGGTAACACTCTCGCCCCGCCTTCCCGTTGTACCAAACCGTTATGTATTTTACCTCTTGCCCAGCTTCGGCGAGCAGGCGCGTTCGCTTGTGGACTTCATCGGTTCGGAAGAGACGAGGCCAAAGGGACGGCCGGCATCTCGGATCGCGGTCGTGTACTCGAAGGGAGGCTTCGACCAGGATGCGCTCGAGGGGTTGCGCTCTCAGTTGCGCCTTTACTCAATGCAAGTAGTGTCCGAGCAGCGCTACGAAGGCGATGCTTTCGCGGCGGCCGGCACGGTCGCGGCCCTTGTCGCAAAGAAGCCGGATTACGTCTTCTTTTTTGGCGGCGCCGCCGAGATTACCGCGTTTACCGCAGAGATGGTTCGAGCTAAGCTGGACGCCGGAGTGCTGAGCTCGGCGGTGATGCTCGGCCGAGGCGCCTTCACTCTTCCGCCGGGCATCGCGGAACGGACTTATCTTACATATCCCTTCTCGCTGCCAAGCGAGGCGGACTTCGCCGATTTTCTCGCGGTTATGAAGAAGGCTGGAGTGAACCTTCGAAGCGTCGCGTTTCAATCCGTGGCGTATGCGGCCGCGAGGATCTTTGTTGAGGCAGCGAAGAACGCCGACAGGCAATTGAGCCGTGCAGCGCTGATCAATTCGCTTGAAAGGCTGCAGGGCTTTGAGACGGGCGTCATCGGCCCGGTGACCTTCGGGCAAAACCGGCGCGTGGGAGCGGAGGGCTCTTATATCGTGGGAATAGACATGAGCAGAAAGTCTTACACGACCGTGACCGATCGAATCGTCCCAAGGAGCGCCGCGCAGTAAAGAATTGCACGTCAAGAATGGCTCGTCAGATAGTGAGAGCGGCTGTGTAAAGTTCGAATCCCTCCATGCAAAAGGACGAATGTCTATAGTTGGTGGGATTCCGGCCCCGAGCTCAGTGCCTTTTGAATAGGCCGATTATGAACGATCCACCAACTGCGAGACTGTGTGAAAATGCAATGTTCGTAGTCCGGCCTTCAGGCGGAAGTTCGTAATCCGGCGTAAATACAGATACAAACTTCCGCCTGAAGGCCGGACTACGAACTTTTCACACAGTCTCTGCGTTGGTG
>DATNBZ010000290.1:0-9577 GCA_035607285.1 Blastocatellia bacterium
TTGCATCCTCGCGTGAAAATCCACGCCGCAATATACTGTTTCCGTCATAGCGCCTCCCCACAGCGGTCAACTGTCCGGCGCGCGTCTGAGTTTATCAGTCGCGCGCCGCGGGAGGCGCCCCGCTTCATAACATCACTACCGCATTCAACCGTCACCTTATCCTGTCATAGTTTCCGGGGCCGGCTGTCATTACTAACAGTTATTGCCTCACGTGATGATCCATACAATGAAAGTTGGGAAGTCGATGCTTAGAGCATCGAGTTTGAGGACGGGTGTCATCACTCGCCCTGAGAACAACTCTTAAGCGAGGTCTGCGATGAAACGAATCACTGTGATAGTCCTCTTGATTGCGTGCGGCGTTCTGCTGCCTTCATTGACGTCGGCTCAAAAGAAGGGAGGCGCCGAAAAAAGCAGGGGCGTTCCCACGTCACCAGAAACGTACACTGGAACGATCATCAACATGAGCGGCGGCTCTCTGAGTACTGGTTTCACGCTCAAGCTCGAGGGCCGAACCAGCGAAGAAGACGCGCAAAGATATCGTGAGCTTCTCGCGGCTGAAGGCCAGGACGATCTTCTGAAAGCCATTTACAAGAATGATCTCGGCTTTATAGCCGCGACCGGCCAAACGCGCCGCACCTTGCTGGTCGTTCGTGAAGGTACAGCCGACGGCCAACGCAGGGTGATCTGCGCCTTTGAGAGATGGCAAAACTTCTTTGAACTCCGCGGCGGCTATCGTTCAACCGATTATCCGTTCTCGATCATCGAGATCGTCTTCGATCAAAAGGGTCGAGGAACGGGGACCTTTATTGGACTGGCCCAGGTCCGAATGAAGATGGACAAGAAGACCGAGCAAATGCGCCTCGAGCTGGAAAACTTCGGCAGCTTTCCCGCAAAGATCATGGGCGTGATGAGGCGCGACGGAGGCGATTAGGAAATCGGTACTCCTGTATGGGCGGTCCTCGTGGCCGCCCCTCAATTAGGAAGCGCTTCATCGGCGGAGGAGGGGCGGCCGGAGGAAGCCATGCTCTTAGTAACGCGCCGATGCCGCAAAGAAACCGTTGGCATGCGGTCTGGAGCTATTTTTCGTAGCCCAGGCGTTTACGCCTGGGATGGTGGGCAGTCACCGGTACCCAGCCCCGTTAACGGGGCTTGAAAAGCGCTTCAGCGATCTTTGATCCGTGGAGAAAGCCCGATAAATCGGGCTCGAATATGAGATCAATTGTCGTGACCCAGGCGTAAACGCCTGGGCTAACGCAAAAGACCGGCGTGGTTTCTAAGGAGGCCCTGGACAACCAACAGCGAGGTGTCGGAGTTCATATGAAGCGAGCAATCATTTCACTTCTTCTCGGCAGCCTCACCGCAAGTTTGCTTGGCCTGTGTTTGTTGCCGCCCAAGATTTCCGCCCGCCAACAACAAGCGGCCACGACGGCAGCCGCTCCAACAGCAAACGCTCCGGTTGCGGCGCCGAGGGCTCCCGCTGGGAAGCAACAAGTCGATAAGCCCTGGCCCAGAAGCTACAACGCCCCGAGCGGCGCGCGCATCGTGATTTACCAGCCGCAACTCGCGAGCTGGGATGACGAGAAACGCATCGTCGGCTATGCCGCCGTTTCATACCTGCCCAGCGCCGAGATAGAGAAGCCCGCGGTCGGGACAGTCAAGCTCGAAGCTGACACATCAGTTTCTCTGGGCGAGCGTCTCGTGAAGTTCTCGGTACTCAAGATCACCGAGGCAAATTTCCAATCTCTCGCCAAAGAGCAGGCTCGCGAGATAGTCGGCGAGCTTGAAAAGACGATTCCCGACGAGGACCGAATCATCGCGCTGGACCGGGTGTTGGCTTCTATCGACAAGAGCCAGATCATTCCGAAGAATGTCGAGGGTATCAAAGCCGATCCACCGGAGATCTTCTTCAGCAAGACACCCGCGGTGTTGCTTAACATTGATGGCGATCCGGTGTGGAGTCCGATTCGCGAGAATGATCTGAAGTTTGCCGTCAATACCAATTGGGACCTCTTCCAATATCCGCCGGCAAACACTTACTACCTTCGCAACGACGCGACGTGGCTTCAGTCGGCCGACGTGAAAGGCCCGTGGGTCGCAGCAGAGAAGTTGCCGGGCAGCTTCAAAAAACTTCCGAAGGAAGACAACTGGAAAGAAGTTCGCGACAACATCAGGTTCAAGAAAGGCGCCCCGGCGCCGACGGTGTTCGTGAGCACAAAACCCGCCGAGATGATCGCGCTTCAGGGCGAGGCGAAGTACTTTCCGGTTGCTGGCACTGGCGCAAAACTACTATGGGTCAGCAATACTGAAAGCGATGTGTTTCGTCTTGGCGAGACCGGCCCGGTTTATTACCTTGTCGCCGGCAGGTGGTTTACGGCCCCCGATTTCACGGGGCCCTGGACCTTCGCTACGCCGACGTTGCCGCCGGACTTCAAGATGATTCCGCTCGAGCATTCCCGGTCTCGCGTGCTTGCGTCGGTGCCGGGAACACAGCAGGCGGCCGAAGCAGTGCTTCTTGCGCAAGTGCCTCAGACTGCGCGCATCAATAAGAAAGAGCTGAAGGCCCCGGATGTCATCTACAACGGCAACCCGGAATTTGCGCCAATCCAGGGAACATCGCTCGAGCGCGCGAGAAACACCGACAAGGAAATAATCAAAGTCGGTGACGTGTACTACATGTGTTTCGACGGCGTCTGGTTCATCGGCCGCAGCCCGAACGGAGCGTGGTCTGTTGCTGATTCGATACCGGGCGAAATCTACGAGATACCGGCCAGCTCTGCTTCTCACAACGTCACATATGTCACAGTTAAGGACGAAGACAAAAACGATGACTGGGTGGAGTACTCCGCGACCGCGGGATATTGGGGGATGATGACCGCCTGGGGTTGTGACGTCTGGGGCACCGGCTGGTACGACGATCCATATTACGGCTACGGCGGAGGCTATCCGATCTACTATCCGCCGATGCGAACCTACGGATCCGGATCGTGGTACAACCCGCGGACCGGTTTCTTTGGGAGCGCAGGCAGGATCTATGGTCCATATGGCGGCGTAGGCTTCGGCGCGAGATACAACCCTTCCACCGGGACCTACGCGCGCGGAGCGATGGCCTGGGGTCCGAACGGCGCTCGAGGCGCGGCTCAAGTTTGGAATCCGCGAACGGGCACATACGCGTCTACTCGTCAGGGCTCGGGTGTGTACGGAAGCTGGGGCTCGACCAACGTAGTTCGCGGTGATCAGTGGGCCCAGACCAAACGCTTTACAAACTCGCAAACAGGGAACACCACTCGGCTCACCCAAACTGAAAATGGATCGATGATCCGCCGGAAGGGTGACGAGGGCAGCGGCTTTGTCGGCAAAGGCCAGGATAACGTCTACGCCGGGCACGATGGCAATGTCTATCGACGCGACGAGAACGGAAACTGGAGTAAATGGGATAACGGCAATTGGAACAGTGTTCAAAAGCCCGATCGAGTTACTCCGATAAACGACAAAGCGCGTGACAGGTCCGGTTCCGCAAGACAGATGGACCGCTCGACCTTCGAAAAACTCCAACGCGATTCCGCCAAGCGCTCTGACGGCTCGCGAAGAACGAAAGACTTCAGCAGCTACAAGAGCAGGGGTGGAGGCAACGTTGGAAGCTATCGCGGCGGCGGCTTCTCAGGCGGAGGCATGCGGGGCGGAGGTGGCATGCGCGGCGGCGGGCGCGGCGGCGGTCGTCGCTGAGGAAGGCATCGGCTCCTGTATGGGCGGTCCTCCGTGGCCGCCCCTCCTTGGATGAAGCGCTTCCTCATTAAGGGGGCGGCCACGGAGGACCGCCCGTACAGGAGTACCCTTAATCGCTATCGCAACCTTTGTTACAAGTCACTAGCGAGGACACAGTGAAGGATTCAGCGACGATGTTTGGCGGTCTGCAGCGCGCGGGAGCGATGCGCTCGGCGAAGGCCATTCGCTGGTGCTCTTTGGCTGCCGCTCTCATCGCGGGAATTGTCATCGGAGTAGTAGCAGCAACGCCCCGCGGCCGCTCGCTCGCACATCGCTCAAATGCAGATCCTGGCGCAGGTTTTTCTAACCTTAATGATCTCTCACCCGAAGATGTTCGGAGACTGATTGTTAGTGCGCTGTCCAGGCTCGAGACAAAACAAGGGTTCACCTTAAGCGATGCAGCGAGCGCCGATCGAGATTATTACGAACGATCAACTCACAATAGGCGAGACAGTGAACAAGGCATCAGGAACATGCGCCGGCTGCTGCCGTCGGCGAAACAAATGACGATCGAAACGCTGCACGAAGCAACGGAGAGTTTTGCTACCCAGCCAAAGGATTGGCTCAGGGTATCCGGCCTGGTCAACCGCGTTTGTAAGATCGTTCGCACCAAAGATCTGGGCAGTACGGCGGCAGTCCAGGACGGCCGGCCCTCAGAGATTCTGGTCGATTCTGATGATGCTCCTTATTTGAGGTCCGACGATGAAGCGCTCTTTGTGCTCGCGCACGAGTTGACGCACATTGCTGCTCGAAGCGGCAAATTGGATCGGTTTATTCAATGCGTCGCTGAGGATTCAAATCGCACTTCGCACGTGACGGCGACCAGAGACCAGAGAGAGGATCTTGCGTGTGATTTTGTGGGCGAGTTAGTCCTTAAGCGATTTGTGACTCTCAATCCAACCTGTGAGTCTGTCTTTGCCCGAATCTCCAGAGTACTGGCCTATGAAACCCCGAGCGAGCGTTTCGCTCGGGCGTGGGACGATTTCTGCGCGTCTTACAACGGGGATCCGGGAGATCGTGATCATCTGAGTCAGTATCAAACCATTCGCGCCCTGGTGGCTCTGGACCCCGACCTGCAATCGATAATTCCAACCCCAACGAATTGACCCGATCGACGCGGCGCGTAAAAGCGAATCTGAGAACGAACCTTACAGGTCGTCGATCAAGTTCACGCTGACTGTCTACTGGAACTTATTACAGTTGTAGTCTATCGGAATCCTCGAATAGAATGCGTTAAGTTCGCGCCTATGTGGAAGATGTGTAAATTGATCTTTTGTCAGGCAAAATGCACGCAAGATCGAACCGCGTGGACTCTTGTTGCTTCGACTGCGAATGCTTCAACTCCCCCCTTTTGTCCGCGCAAGTCAGTCAAAACGTTTTAGGAGGAGATATACGCTATGAATAGATTACCGAAGGCAAGTGTGGTTACCGGAGTAGCAATCGCTGCGCTCCTTGTTTTGGTTGGCGCGGGCTTTCAGCCCTGCAAGGCACAAACTCAGGACCCGACTGTAACGCAACCTTCATCGAAGATCGCGGCTTCTCTCGATCAGCCGTCGAACGATGTAAGCGGCTCAACCGATCCGGCGCCGCCGCCGCCGCAGGCAACAGGTCCAGCGGGGAATCCGCAAGCGCACGCGTCGATTGCGGACCGGGTCAAGACGTTCAATCGGCTTGCCCCTATTCACGAGAGCTGGACCACTATCGATCTTGGCACCAAGTACGTTAAGGGTGTGTTTGGCGGTCTCGAGCAGGGCGCAAGTATTGGCCTGGGTATTCAACTCACGACTGCCGACAGGTTCAAAGGCGTTGAGTTTCGCGCAACGCTGATTACATCCGCGAAACTATACCGCCGCTTCGAGGGCGAAGCGTACTTCCCGAAACTCTTTAGCGAGAACACACACGCGGATGTCTGGTTCGATTATCTCAGGCGCACAAAAGACAACTTTTTTGGAATCGGTCCTACGGTCCCAAACACCTCGATGACCAACTACGACATCGAGCGCCGCGTTTACAGCGGGTCGATCTATCACAATTTCACCAGAAGAGCTGTGCTGGGCGGTTATGCGAGCCTGGCTAATTCGTCGACGTATCGGGGCGAGAGGACGACCGACATCCCGATCGATCAGTTGTTCTCTGGTGATCCGAATGTTGTTCCAATTACCAAATGGGCGCCTGGCCTGATGATGAACACGAAGATCCTGCGCTACGGAGGTTTTGGAGAGTACGATGGGCGTGACAACACAAGAGGCTTAACGAGGGGCGGATACTTTTATGCGCGGGTTGGCAATAATGAAGGTTTGGATAACAAAGGCGTCTTCTCTGACTACCAATGGTTCGAGGCGGAAGTGGACGGGCGCGGGTATATACCGATCGGCAGCAACAAAACTTCACTGGCGCTGCGAGCATATGCCCAGTTAAAGAACTCGATGGATACGAGCCAGATTCCGTTCTATGACATGTCCTACCTTGGAGGACGGATGTACGTTCGCGGATTTCGAGACTATCGGTTTCGCGGCAACAACGTTGCGCTTGCTTCAGCCGAGCTGAGGCAGACCGTATGGTCTCAGACCGACACTCGCGGGCTGGATATTTTCGCGTTTGGAGACGGCGGCCAGGTATGGGGCGACAATCGCTCTCAAACGGACCCAACTGTTTTGGCGAATGATAAGTTCAGCTCGAGCAACTACAGGGCAAGTGTCGGAGGCGGATTGCAGTACCGATACAACAAATCGCTTGCCGGCCGAGTGGAGCTCGGACATAGCCACGAGCGAAACTTGATTTATTTTTCCGTCACGCGAGGATTCTGATGGAGATTGCGGATCAGTAGTTAGTTGACTCGAGATCGAGACAGAAGCAACTGAGAAGAATGAAGCCGGCTTTGAGCCGGCTTCTTTTTTTAGCCGGCGCGACGGGTCCTTTTTCTGTCGGTTTTTTGACTGAAAACTGTAATATCTGCCAGTTTTAACGCAAGTCGTCCTCTCATATCATTTTCGTGTGGGGAGGCTTGGTAGATTAGATGGACTCGGCAGCGTCAGGCACTCCGGATGCGGGCGCGCTCATCAGTGTTTTGCGGTGGGTACGGTTCTCACTAATCTACCGGGTCCTCCCTTAATCAACAGAGATCGCGGGACCAACCGGCGGTGTTTTAACTTCATTGCGCCGCGAGCTGTCCCAGACGTCTCGAAAAAGGAGAGGTAAATCCAAATGTCTTCCAGAAGATTAAAGGCAATGCTCTTCGTGATACTCCTCGGGGCTGTGCTGGGTGTGACAATCCGGCCCGCAGGCGCACAGGATCTGAAGGGGTTTTCGCGTCCAAGAACCGTAACTAAAGCTACCAGTGTCCGGACTATTCCGGCGGGGCAAGAAATCACGCTAACTGGGAATGTGATCAAGTTCACCGGCGACACTTTCAGTGTTTGTGATATGAATGGCGCCGAAACCGTAGTGGTCCTTTCGTCTTCGACGAGGGTCACAACGCACAGGAGAGGCATTTTCCGCGGCGCGGAAAAGCTGGACAAAGGCGCGCTTCTAATCGGTCTCAGAGTTCAGGCCAGGGGCCGAGGCAATGAGGCCGGTCAGTTGAACGCCAAGTGGGTCCGGTTCCACGATGCGGATCTCCGGGCCGAGACACAGCTCGATGCTCGCGCAATGCCGATTGAAGCAGAACAGACGCGGCAAAATGAGCAGATTGAGGAGACGGACGCCGTCGCAACAACTGCTTTGAAGAATGCCAAGACCGCGCAGGACAGCGCCGACAAGGCGCAGGGAAGTGCGGATAAGGCGCAGACCAGCGCTGACACCGCGCAGACGACTGCCGTAGCCGCCCACACGCGGATCGCCGCGATCGACGACTTCGAGCAGACTGACGCACTGACGGTAAACTTCAAGGTTGGAAGCTGGAAGCTGACAGATGAGGCGAAGGCCCAGCTCGACGAGTTTGGCGCCAAGACCCTTGCCGCCAAAGGCTTCGTCATCGAAGTTTCAGGCTTTGCTTCAAGCGAGGGTGGGGAATACTACAATCACGAGCTGTCCGCCAGGCGGGCAGAGGCTGTGATGGATTACCTCGTCGGTGTCGATAATATCCCGCTCCGCCGAATCGTTGTTCCGTATTCAGCCGGAATTATGAAGCCGGTTGCGGACAATTCTACCCGTGAGGGTCGGGTGCAGAATCGTCGCGTTGAAGTGAAGCTCCTCGTCAGCAAAGGACTAGCCGCGAAGGAGCAGGTTGCCACTACGCCAACACAGAACTAGTTGGCGATGTGCGGCGTGTGTGATATCCAGGGCCAGAAGTTCTGGCCCTGGTTTTGTGTAACGGCTCTGTAATAGATACACCGGCCTTCTACTGAGAGCGTTCGTTGACTGCCGACAGCGTCTTCGCTCACAACAGATTTGCGGAGAAGTCATGCGAACAGCAAGCACATTGATAAATCCAACGCCAATGAGCTACGGCGAGCCACCCAAGCTCCCGGTAAGTGAACTTGATATCGCCGACCCGGATTTGCTGCGCGAAGCTGTCTTCAAGGTATTTTCATCACTTGGGAATGAGGATAGCGCGGTTATGCGCAAGCGACTGCTCAGCGATCTCAAGCGAGCAGGCCTGAGACTTCGCCCGACCCTGCTCATGCTTGGCGCTTCGGCGAGCACCGCCGAGGAATTGACCGCGCCCGAGATCGCTGCATTGATACGCTACGTGCGACTGACTGAACCAGGGGTTATGAAGGCGATATCCGGATCGCTTGGAGAACTGCTCGGCGCGACGGAGCCGATAGCACAATCGAGCTGGGCGGCCTGATGGCTATCGGCGTCTTAGTCAGGGGTGCTCGGAATCGGCGGCGCCTTCCGGCTCTGATCAATCTCGTCGGGCGGTCCCGGCTCAGCAGGCGCGGCGATCATTTCTTAAGGTTGCTATCGCCTATCGCCGCTTTGATTGATTCCTTGCCCGTCGGGGTGCTCTTTGGATCAAGACTCGCGAAATAGTCGTAAACGTATTCCTTCAGCGCGCCGTGGCCAAAGCCTTTGCCGAATTCGTACTGCTTCATTTCCGAGTATGCCTGGTCAGGCGTCCAGCCGTTGTGAGTAAGGCGATAGACAGCGGTCATTACGCCGGTGCGGTGACGGCCGCCGTGGCAGTGGACAAAAACTGGTTGGTTTGCCGGATCGTCTACTAACTTCAAAAACTGAGCGACGATTTTCGAATCCGGCCTGTCGGTGGTGTTCATTAGAAATCGAACGAACTTCATGCCGGCCAATTCGACCATCTGTTTTTCATTTGCCTCTCCGTCTTCCTGGAGGTCAATTACCGTCTTGACTCCGAGTGAGGCCAGTTCCGCATATTCTTGCTTTTGCGGTTGGGCGCCGCGGTAGTAGTTTTCGTTGATACAACCAAAATTCTTGATAGAGACTTTGGAGAGCTTGCCAGGTTTGTTTTCGGCTGCAGTTGCAAGCGCCAGCGAGATAGCGACCACCGCCATTAGGGATACACGACACACATGCTTCACGCTCATATTTACACACCTTCCTTAGAGTTGTTCTGATTTCACTTCTGACTGTTTAGCGGGGATAGAAATAATATCCTGATCGGAACTGTGAACACAAGAAAATTCGCCAGGGCGCCGTTAGGTTGCTTGTTTAGCAGGCTGCTGAAAAAGTCCATGATGCATAAGTATTCAGTTCAAATCCCACCAACGCAGAGACTGTGTGAAAAGTTCGTAGTCCGGCCTTCAGGCGGAAGTTTGTATCTGTATTTACGCCGGATTACGAACTTCCGCCTGAAGGCCGGACTACGAACATTGCATTTTCACACAGTCTCGCAGTT
>DATNBZ010000293.1:0-7380 GCA_035607285.1 Blastocatellia bacterium
GACAACAAGCAGCTCGACCTGCGTTTTCGAGAGAGATACGTCGAGCCGGATGATAATCCAAACGCCAAGAAGAAGTAGTTCCTGGTCCGTAGTCAGTAGTCCGTAGTCCGTAGTCCGTAGTCCGTAGTCAGTAGTCAGTAGTCAGTAGTCCATAGTCCATAGTCAGTAGTCCGTAGTAGTTAATGCGCAGCGCCTGAGAATCGTTAGCTACTGACTACTGACTACTGACTATGGACTACTGACTACGGACTACTGACTACGGACTACTGACTACTGACTAGTTCCTTCATGATCGATTACGAACAGCTAGATCTTTACTCCCCGGTCACATCAGACGGCGTTCTTGAATCTGTATTCGATGAAGCATTGCGCAGTCTGGTGAAGAAAGAGCCCAGACCGGAAGTCGTTGCGCGGTTCTATCCATACGCGGGTCTCTCGTCGACAATCAGATTACGAAACGGCCGCGTGCACGCGCGAGTCTCGGACATACTTGTGGGCTCACCGCGCGAGGTGCTGTATGCCCTGGCTTGCATACTGGTTGCGAAGCTATATCGATTGAAAACGCCGGTCGAACACGAAAGGGTTTATCGCCAACACACCCTCGACCCTTCGGTGCTCGATGCTTCTCATAAGACAAGGCGTAAACGAGGTTACAAACTCATTACGTCCTCGCGCGGGAAAGTCTACGATCTGGCTGACTTATTCAAGGACGTCAACGCGACGTACTTCGCGGGAAAGCTCGAGCAACCGTTGCTCTCCTGGAGCCAGCGCCGTACCCGCCGTGTGTTGGGCCACCACGACCATGTACACAACGCGATCATAATCAGCAGCACGCTGGACGATTCGCGCATCCCGCGTTTCGTAGTCGCTTACGTTCTTTATCACGAGATGCTTCACGTGACGCACCCGGCGCAGGTGGTTTCAGGGAGGACCGTCTATCACGGGCGCGCGTTCCGCGATGAAGAACGTAGATTCGAGCGATTCGACGAAGCGCTCAAATGGCTTGAGAGAATCGCGTCGCCCGTACGCAGCAAATCTCGCAAACGGCGCAGGCTATTTTGAAAATGGGAACAAAGCTGAGGGTATGCCGTTTAATAAAGTGCGAAGGGACCTGAGCAAGCCGAAGATATGGATGTGCAAGTCTTTTTCTTTCAGCAGATCGGGACCCGAGTCTAGAACAGAAATCCTTCTCCTTTTGGGTAATCGGGGCGCTTCTGGGAGGCGCCCCGAATTTGTTTTACGGAGTAATTGGATATTCAGGCTCAATCGCATTCGTGCTTCGCGGCCGGCCCGACTCCTCAGCAACCATTAAAAAACATTAACGTGGCGTTGATAGTTACCGCGCACTTTTTTTGAAACCGACCTGAGGCACGCGCGTTATTAGACGTGTGAGTGAACAACGAGTTGACCTCGATGAATTCTAATGCGCCTGATCGTCGAGGTCATCTTGTGAATCTTAAGCGTTGTCGCTTGGGGTGATCCTCCTCCATTACTCACCGGGCGCCGCAGAGTGAAGTAACTGCGGCGCCCGCACTTTTTTGTTGGCCAACAACGCTTCCCAATGATTGTTCTCAGCTTCGCCTGAATCGCGCGAAGAGTTTTGCAAATACATCAGTCGCGGCCTTCAATTCATGAACGCCCAGGAGCGAAGCAGCAACATAAAATGCTCCCGCTCCCGCCGAAACCGATGCCAGGACATTAATCATTCTAGCTGCGAAACTGATGCCGATGGTTCTGCCGATGAAGGCATTGATCGCCCAGCATACAAGGCCCATCACAACGGAAGCCGCAATAATCTTGCCTATAGTAATCGCTGTCCTCCGGCTCTCGATGCCGTCGACGCGCCGGTGCATGATCAAATAAAGCAGGGCGAAATTCATCAGCGCCACGGTTGAGGTCGACAGCGCGAGCCCGCGCTCCTGGAGCGCGCCGACGAGCATCCAGTTCATCACGAAGTTGGTCGCCATTGAGAGAAGACTGATCAGCATTGGCGTGCGCGAATCATTGAGTGCGTAGAAGGCCGGCGCGAGAATCTTTATCGCCGCGTAACCCGCTAACCCGATGGCGTAGCACGCCAACGCTCCAGACGTGTGGTTGGTGTCGTTAGGTCCAAATGAACGGTGCTCGTAGATCAGCGCGATGATCGGCCGCCCGAGAACTATCAGCCCGATGGTTGACGGAATCGTCAACAGGAACGCCAATCGAATCGAGCCGGCGAGCGTGTGGCGAAACTCACTCATATCCTTGCGCGCCGCGCTTCTGGATATCGAAGGCAACGTAGCCGTGGCGATCGCAACGCCAAACACGCCGATCGGGAACTGCATCAGGCGGATTGAATAGTTCAGCCACGATACCGGACCGCTCCCGCCTGGAATGTTTGTCGCAAAGTTAGTGTTGACCAGAACGTTCACCTGTACCGCGGCGCCTCCTATTATTGCAGGACCCATAAGCTTGAAGATGCGCCTTACGCCGGGATCGCTGAGGCTCAACATCGGACGATAACTGAAACCGGCCTTAAGCAAACTGGGCCATTGAACCGCATATTGCAGAAGGCCGCCGATCAGCACGCCGTAAGCCATTCCGATGATTCCTTCAGTGGGCTTTTCGACGATCGCGGTTATTGGATGTGAAAAGGTCGGATCGGTTAACAGAGCCGCTGCAGCGAGCCCGCCGAAGATTGAACCAACGTTGAAGAAGGTCGAAGCCATCGCAGGCACGCCGAAACGGTCCCGCGCATTCAACACGCCCATTGCCTGCGCGGCTAATGCCACCACCAATATGAACGGCATCATTATCCTGGTGAGCCGGACAGTCAGATCGAATTTCTCCTTGTTGTCCTGAAGCCCTCCCGCAATCGCCATCACAACCTGCGGCGCGAAGATGATGCCGAGAATAACAAGGATGCCGAGCACGACGATCAGAGTGGTAGCGACGAGGTTTGAAAGGCGAAACGCTTCCCTCTCATCTTTGGTAACGAGATAATCCGAAAAGACTGTCACGAAGGCGCTCGACAATGCGCCTTCTGCGAATAGATCACGCAGCAGATTTGGAATCCGAAACGCGATAACGTATGCGTCATTAGCAAAGCTCTTCGATGCACCGAAGAAGTATGCGAAGACCATCTCACGCACAAGCCCGAACACGCGGCTAGCCATAACGGCGGCGCTTACGATGCCGGCCGATCGCGCGACGCTTGTCGAACGCGTGGCAGTCAGCTTTGGGGTGTCCGCGTCTCCGGTTCGGTCGGTCTTCGGTGGGTTGTTGTCCCTGTCGACTTTGTCATCCTTAAAGGAGGGTGGCTGGAGGTTCATCGCGTCTGATTCTATCCGTATAGCGAAAGGTATTCCAACCAGGGCCGGGTGTTGGACGACTTAGTTGCGAAAGCAGTTGAGTTGGGTTGTATGCGAAGGAAGGCCGGTCATTCAAGCGCGAGTTCTTTGACTCGAGTTAGAAGTGTCTTATAGCTTACGCCGAGGCGTTGGGCGGCGCGCGACTTATTGAAGTCGCACTCTCTAAGTGTCGCGTCAATCTTGCGTCGCTCCACGAGGCGTTGCGCGCGACCACTCACCTCCGCAAGCGAGCCTCGGAGATCGAAGCCGTCCAGCAGGGCGGTTTGTTCTCGCGGCGTATAGTCTGAAGGCGGGCTGATGTTGAGATCGAACGGCGTAATCTCGATTCCACGAGCGAGTATGCAAGCGCGCTCGATGCAGTTCTCGAGCTCACGCACGTTGCCCGGCCAATCATATTCCTCGAGCGTACGAACGGCTTCCTCCGTGAGCTTTAGCGCAGTTCTGCGCAGCTCACGTCCATACTTGGCCGCAAACGTCTCAGCCAGGCGGCGAATGTCTGAACGCCGCTCACGCAACGCTGGTATGTGGACAGGGAACACCGCCAGGCGGAAGTAAAGGTCTTCGCGGAACTGCTTCGACGCGACAGCGGCCTTGAGGTCACGATTGGTGGCGGCGACTATGCGCACGTCAACATCGAGGTCCATCGAGCCTCCGAGCCTGTTGACCTTTCGTTCCTCGAGCACGCGCAGAAGCTTCGACTGCACCGCCGGCGCGACCTCGCTGATTTCGTCCAGAAAGATAGTTCCCCTCGCGGCAAGCTCGAACTTGCCCGCCCGTCGTTGATCGGCGCCGGTGTAGGCGCCTTTCTCGTGACCGAATAACTCGTTCTCGATCAGCGTGTCCGGGATTGCCGCGCAGTTGATTGCGATGAACGGCGCGTTACGGCGTTGGCTCAGATGGTGAACTGCTCGCGCGAATAATTCTTTGCCGGTTCCTGACTCGCCAAGCAGAAGAACAGTTGTCGGAGTGGCCGCGACCTGTTGAATCTCGCGTCCGACCTTCTGCATGGCGCTCGATTCGCCGATTATCCTTGGAAAACCATAACGACGTGAGTATTCATCCTTGAGCAATACGTTTTCAGCGCGAAGCCGCGCTTCTTCAAGCGCGCGCTGGACCAGCAAGAGCAGATGACGGCTATCGACGGGCTTCTGCAGAAATTCGTAAGCGCCGTCTTTCATAGCCTGGACTGCTTCGTCGATGGTGCCGTACGCGGTAAGCAGGATTACGGCCATGTCCCCATCGGCGGATTTTGCTGCGCGCAGCACTTCCAGCCCGTCGGCGCGCGGCATTTTCAGATCTGTGAGAACAAGATTGTAGCGGTTCTCACTGAGTTTGCGGCGAGCCTCCGCGCCGTCACGGGCCTCATCGACCGAGTGCCCGGCATTCTCGAGCGTCAGACGGAGCATTTGCCTGAGGCTCTCTTTGTCTTCTACGAGTAGTATTTCAGCCATTAGAGATCCGAGCAGTCCTATCTGAACAAATCGCGCGATACGTCGGCTCGCCTTGCCTCTTCCTTTAGCGCATCCAAATCGGCTTGAGCCTTGGACAGCGCCGTACGCGCTTCGTCCATTTTGGCTTGCGCGTCATCTCGGTCCTGTTGGAGTTGCGCCATGTAGAAATTGTCGCCGCCCTTTTTTCCGCCGTTCATTATGATTCGCTGACTGATATCGCGAACGCGATTCTCATACAACGAGATTTGACGTTGAGCGCTATCGATGTCACCGGTAAGCTTGTCTAAACGCGCTCGGAAATATTCCTCGTTTGGTTTTCCATCGCCTGAGGTCGGCTGCGGCGCCGCAGCTTCGGCGAAGCCCTTCTGCCTTCCGTATTCAACGAGCTCCGCGAGATCATCAGCCGCAGACTTGGCATCAGCGCGAATGTCAATGAGCCGCCGGCCCGCTTGATCCAACTCAGCGGCGGTGTCGTTTCGATAGCGGGCGCTTTGGCCGGAAGTGCCGAGGTCGTTTCTAAGCGTGGTGATGCGAAGCTCTGCCTCTTCGGCGGCGCGCTGAAGGTCCTTCGCGCGACTGCGGGCTTTGCCGACGCGCTCTCGCCACGACGCCTCTTCAGGTGAGACCTTGTCTGCAGCGGCTGCTGGTTGAGCAGTCGATGCCACGGGTTCGCCGGGCTTTGTTGTTTCTTCTGTTTTAGCAGCGCCGTCCCTGGACTCCTCGACTGGTTGCGCGGCCGGTGGCCTCGCGACGTCATCGGTGGTAAGTCTCGGGATCTTCTGTCTGCCGATCGCCGGCTGTTGTGCGGCCGCGCCAGTCGCAAATAACAACGGCAGTATCACTGCCAGCCCAAGCGCAAACGCAGGGCGGCGATGAAACGTTGCTGCCAACGCCGCAACTAGCCGAAGGCTTCTCATGGCTAACTCTCCAGTTGATCTTAATGGGTGATCTTAGGGCAGGGGCAGACGCCGGAAGAATACGTCACGCGGTCACCCGGCGCAAGAGTAAAGGTCATCGCGAATGCCGTGCGGACCGTAGTTTCTTGACGCCCAAATGTGTGGCCCGTAGCATGGGCCTCATGCCCCAAACAAAACAGAAGCGCTTGTTCCTTGTCGATGGAATGTCGCAGATCTATCGCGCTTACTACGCGCTTCCAAGCCTCTCAAATTCCAAAGGGCTCCCGACAAACGCGGTCTATGGCTTCACGATGATGCTGCGAAAGCTTATCACCTCGGAGAAGCCCGATTACCTTGGCGTCGCTTTCGACTCGCCGGAGCGGACATTTCGGCACGACAAGTATGAATCATACAAAGCGACACGCACGAAGATGCCCGAAGATTTGACCTTGCAGATTCCTTACATCGCGCGCCTTTGTGAGGCTCTTCGAGTCCCAACAGTTCGCGAGTCCGGTTACGAGGCCGACGACATCATCGGCACACTCGCGGCTAAAGGCGAACGAAAGGGCCTGGATGTTGTGATCGTTACCAACGACAAGGACATGTCCCAACTGGTTACGGATCACGTGACGATACTACGCACCGAACGCACCGGCGAGATGAAGACGCTGGATGCGAAAGCGGTCGAGGAGAAGATGGGAGTGCCGCCCGAACAGGTGGTGGAGTTGCTGGGCCTGTGGGGAGACACGATCGATAACATTCCCGGCGCTCCGGGCATCGGCGAAAAAGGCGCAAAGCAAATCATCCAACAATACGGCACGATAGAAAACGCCATCGCACACGCGGACGAGATTTCACGAAAGACTTATCGGGAGAGCTTGAAGAATAACGTCGATTTGATTCGCCAGTCGCGCGAGCTTGTGACGATCGCTTGTGAGATGCCGATCGATCTCGATCTGGAGGGGCTGATTTACGAAGCCGCCGACCGGCGCGCTGCTTATGAGTTGTTCTCCGAGCTCGAGTTTGCCGCGCTTACAAAGGAATTCTCGGACGCCGAAGGAAAAACCGAAGCGCCCGCAATGGTGGCCGCTCGAGAATCGGGGAAGGCAAATTACTCTCGCATAACTTCCCGCCTTCAACTCGGCCAGCTTGTCGAAACGCTTTGGACAAAGGACCGGCTGGGCCTCTCGGTTGGCGAACACGCCGGCTCGATGATTGTGGCTATTGCGCCGGAAGCAAACGAGGCCGCGTTGATTGACCCGGGGGCATTCGGTTCAAAAGACGATCCCACTCCCGCGATGAAAGAGGTTCTGGAAAATGGTCTGGTGCGGAAAGCGATTCACGATTGGAAGGGCGCGCTCACCACGCTCGATCGCTGCATTCGCCGGAGCGAATTCAGCGACGCTCCCTTGATGGCTTTTGCTAATGAGTGTGATGGCGCGATCCGGGAGTTTACTCCGGCAATGCGCATCGAAGGCGTGGAAGACGACACGTTGATTGCCGCTTACCTGCTTGATCCGAATCGCGCGACCTATCGGCCTAAAGACCTGGCTCGGGAGTTTCTCGAGGTCGAGATGGACGAGACCGTCGAGGGCTTTGATGCTGACGCCGGAGCCGCGCTTCAGACTTCGGTGCTGGCATTGCGGTTGGCGCCGGTGCTTGGAGAGAAGCTCAAGGAACATG
>DATNBZ010000296.1:0-13479 GCA_035607285.1 Blastocatellia bacterium
GGCGGCGCTATTCAGATCCAGTTGCCTGAGGCTGGCGCTGACTGCGGCGCCCGGGCACTGATCCGGCTGCTTGTTGGGAACGAACTCTGAATCCGCTAGCAACCCATGCTCGAGATTGTCGATGCCGAGCTCCGCTGCTTCGCGGTAACCGATCGAGCAAAGATGTCCGGTCACCTTGAGTCCGCGTTTGTGCGCTTCTTCGACGGCCGCGCGCAACTCATCACGAGTGATGTTCATGTAAGCTTTGAAAGATGTAGCGCCTTCGTCAGCCCAAAAGTTGACCATCTTCCTGGCGTCGCCTGCGCCAGTCAGTTCGTGCATCACCGGCGTGAACGAGCCACGGCCTTCGAGATAGGGAGCGGTGACGTGCATCTTCGGCCCGATCATTTTGCCCGAGTCGATCAGCCGCTTGATTTCAAGATCGGTGAAGGGCGCTACGCTGCCTGTAGTGCGAATAGTCGTGACCCCAAGCGCCAGGTAAAGACGAGGGAAGCTCGTGCCCATGTTGGAGTACATCGGCGGAGATCCGCCCATCGGGAAGAACATGTGATCGTGCATGCCTACGAGGCCGGGCAATGCGGTGTAGCCCCGGAGATCAACGGTCTGGGCGTTCGGCGGCAGATTATTTGGTGCGCTTGCTCCGATAGATTGGATCTTGCCGTCTGCGATCACGATCGTCTGATCATCGAGAGGCGCGGCGCCTGTGCCGTCGATTATTCGAACGTGGGTTAGGACTACGACCGGAGCTTCGATGCGAATGAATTGTCGATCGGCGGCGGGTTGTTGTGCGGGCGAGCCGGCGGCGATAGCGATCAAGAGAAGAAAGGCGGTTGCGATTTTCATAGGTCTCCCGTGATGAGTGTAGATGCCGACGACAAGGGCCGCGTCGGAATTCAAAGTCGAAGAAAACTCAAACCTTTCGCGCAAAGACGCAAAGAACCGCAAAGCACGCAAAGGGCAACCTGCAACGAAGCGATAACAATGTGCACTCACTCGCGTGGCGGCACACGTAGAATATGGTGTATTTAGAATGTCGCCCGCAAGGCAGTCCTCGGCGTCCTCAGCGTCCTCTGCGGTTTCTAATAAAACAAACCGCAGAGGACGCCGAGGAAAAACGCGATTGTAAGCGAAGCAAGAAGAGGGCAAAGAACATGAACGGACTTTGGCAGGACCTGCGATATGCGGCGCGAGTGCTCGGCAAGAATCCCGGCGCTACGGCTGTAATGGTGTTTACTCTCGCCCTGGCCATAGGCGCGACTACAGCGATCTTCAGTGTGGTCCACGGAGTCCTGCTGCGGCCGCTGCCGTATTCCGGTGCTGACCGAATAATGGCGGTCTCTGAAGTGAATTCGAACGGCAGACCCTCGCGGCTCGCGGATCCGAACTTTGACGACTTCCGCGATCAGAGCCGTAGCTTCCAAGCCATCGCGAAGTACTCGGCCAACACTGCTTCGGTTTCAGGAGCGTCGCAGCCGACGCGCACCAGAGTGGCGGCGGTGACGCATGAGTTTCTTTCGGTATTCGACACACGGCCGATCGCCGGCCGAGATTTCACCGACGTTGATGACAAGAAAGGAGCGGCCCCGGTTGCGCTCGTGAGCTACGGTTACTGGAAGCAATATCTCGGATCGGCACAGGACCTTTCTCAATCGCATTTGAAGATTAACAATGCCGTGTACTCCGTGATTGGCGTATTGGATTCGGGATTTCGATTTCCGAATGACGTAGACGTGTGGGTCGCTGCCGATACAGACGGCGAGAATCGAAGCCGCACGTCTCACAACTATTATGGAGTCGGCCGGTTGAAAGACGGCGTAAGCGTAGCTCAGGCGCGCGAAGATATCAGCGCGATCGCGCGGAGGATCTACCAGGAGTCGAGCGAGAAAACCAATTACCTGCTGAGGGATGGAACGGTGGTTCCGCTACAGGATTCGATCACGGGCGCGGTGCGGTCGCCATTGTTGATTCTGCTTGGCGCGGTTGGGTTCTTGTTGTTAGTCGCGTGCGCGAACGTAGCGAATTTGTTGCTTGCGCAAGCGTCGGTGCGCGAGCGTGAGCTTTCAATTCGCAGCGCGCTCGGCGCATCGCGCGGCCGGCTGGTGCGGCAATTCCTGACCGAAGCCTTCTTGCTCTCGCTGATCGGCGGAGGTCTAGGGGTGCTGGCGGCTGTGTCCGGTGTGGCGGGATTAGTAAGCCTCGCTCCGGAGAATTTACCACGACTCGAGAACGTTTCGGTAAGCGTGCCGGTGCTGCTGTTTACGTTCTTGCTGACCACCGCTGTGGCTGGCGGGCTCGGCGCGTTTACAGCCGCGAGAGCGACGCGCGATTTGAGGAAGGGCATTGTTGAAGGGGGGCGCGGACAGGTCGGATCGCAAAGCGGCGCGCGCATCGGGCGAGCGCTTGTCGCGGCTCAGGTCGCCATCACCTTGGTGCTGGTGATCGGCGCGGGGCTGTTGGGACGCAGCTTGATGAAAGTCCTCGAGGTGAATCCGGGATTCCGCGTGGACAAGGTCCTGGCGATGGACGTCTCGCTTCCGTGGGTCGAAGATCCCAAAGCCAAGCCCGCGCAGGGAGTTTTCTTTTCGAACCTGATTGACCGGCTCAAACAGATTCCAGGCGTCCGAAGCGTGGGAGCCGCCAGCGCGCTCCCAATGACCGGCGGATTGCCTGACGGAATGTTTTTGCTGATGACGCAGAATGAAGTTCCCAAAACGTTCGACGGCTTCGGCGCATACTTCAATCAAAAGGAACGGATCGGCAACGCGGATTTTTGTGTGGCGACGGATGGGTATTTTCAGGTGCTGGGGATACCGCTGATCCGGGGAAGAGTGTTCGACGAGCATGACGGCGCTAACAGTGCTCACGTTGCGGTGATCAGCGAGTCACTCGCCGAAGACCGCTGGCCCGGTCAGGACCCTATCGGACACACGATTGAATTTGGAAATATGGATGGCGATCTGCGTCTGCTGACGGTTGTAGGAATCGTGGGCGACACGCACGAGTACGGACTCGATCAGCCGCCGCGCCCAACGGTCTATGTCAATTTGATCCAGCGTCCGAGGGCGGTGATGACGGTGGCGATGCTCGGCGATACTGACACGCGTTCGATAAGCTCCGCCGCGCGAGGTATCTTGCAGGAGCTTGATCCGGAGATACCGGCGAACTTCAAAACATTTCAACAAGTGTATTCGGCGTCACTGGGTTCGCGAAAATTCAACGTGATACTGATCGGCTTCTTTGGAATCACCGCGTTGCTGCTGGCGACCGCCGGAGTGTTTGGCGTGATGGCGTATTCGGTGAGCCGGCGCACGCGGGAATTCGGCGTGCGCATCGCGCTGGGCGCCACATCGGGAAACGTGCTTCGCATGGTTCTGGGGCAGGGAATGCGCACGACTCTGGCCGGCGTAGCGATTGGAATTGCGGGATCGTTTGCGCTAACGAAGACAGTGTCGTCGCTGCTCTTCGGCGTGACGGCTACAGATCCGATCACGTTCGGAGGCGTGACGCTGTTGCTGATCGCGGTGGCGCTGCTGGCTTGCTACATACCGGCGAGGCGCGCGACGAAAGTTGATCCGATGGTGGCGTTGCGGTCGGAGTAGAAGGGGATTGGAGCGCTCCCCAGAGCCGGCTGACTTATAAGGTCTGGCCAGCCCTTTGCGCGCTTTGCGGTCCTTTGCGTCTTTGCGCTGAGTATTGAAGTAAAACCAATACTCAGCGCAAAGACGCAAAGGACCGCAAAGCACGCGGAGGTTATTAAGTAACGCAGAATCCGAACACTACCCAAGACTGTGGGGCGATTGTGCTACGGCGCAGCTTCCAGTTTCTTCAGCTTCTCGACAGCCCCGGTGTTCCTCGGGTTCAACTCCAGCGACTTCTTGTAGTTTTGAATCGCAAGGTTCTTGTCGCCGTTCTCCGTGTAAGCTTCGGCGAGGCTGTCGTACGCATTGAAGCCTTGCGGAAACATCTCGACGTTCAGCTTGAAAATCTCGAGCGCGTCTTTGACGCGTTTCATCTGCATCAGCCTGTAGCCGAGAGTATTCAATTGCGGCTCGCTGAAGTCATAAGCGTCCTTCTGAGTTGCCTTCAGTTCACGATACTGCTTGATCGCCGCTTGCACATCTTTCTCGACAGCGGTGTTGTAGAGCGTGTCGGCGATGTCGCGCGGCGGCAGCTTGTAGGGCTTGCCGAACAGGATAGCGGAAATCTTCTGGGACATTTCCCCGAGCTTTGTGCCCCCCGTGTTGTTGAGAAGCACGATCAGGCTCTTGCTCTCGGGCAAACGCATGAGCAGCGTGTTGAAGCCGTTGATGCCGCCGCCGTGCTCAATTATCGCGACCGGCTCGCCTTGCGCGCCGAGCGGCGCCTTTCTCACAACCCAGCCGTAAGCGTAGTTCATCAGCCCAGGCTTGAACAGCGACTCTTTAAGCTCCGGCGAGAGCAGCTTGTCGGTGTATAGCGCCTGATCCCAAAGGTACAGATCCTCGACTGTAGAGTAGAGCGAGCCCGCGGCATAAGGCAGAGACATATCGAGGTAAGGAGCGTTGATAAATCCGCCCGGCCGCTTTTCGTAACCCGCGGCGCGCTTCGCGAGAATCGTGTCGTAGTGGTCGTAGCCGGTGTTCTTCATGCCAACCGGATCGAAGATTCGCTCCTTGAGCACTTGCTCGTAAGGCTTGCCGCTTACACGTTCGACAATCGCGCCGAGCAGGAAGTAGCCTGAGTTGTTGTAATTCCATTTCGCGCCCGGCTCAAACTCGAGGTCGCCGCTTGCATACTTCTTTATAAAGTCTGAGACGCTGTAGGGGTTGCGGCTTATCTCCTGGAAGAAGTTGGGCAAGCCGGTGTAGCTGGGGATGCCGGACGTGTGATTCAGAAGCTGATGGACGGTTATTCGGTCGCCGGTGTCCTTGCGATAGTCGGGCAGGTAATCCGTGAGCTTGCCTTCCAGCTTGATCTTGCCCTCCTGGACCAGTTGGAGGATCAGCATTGAGGTGAACTGCTTGGTGATCGAGCCCAAACGGAATTTGGTGTCTGTCTCCACCGGGATGTTCCACTCCATGTTAGCCATCCCGTAGCCCTTCTTGAAAATGACCTTGCCGTTCTCAGCCACCAACACCGCGCCGTTGAATTGCTGATAGTTGTTGTAGAGCTTCATCAGTTCATCGATCTTCGCCGCTTTGTCTTGTGCGAGCGCGTGTGTTTGGGCGGCGAGCAGCCAGGCAACCGCCAACAATAAAGACAGGATTCGAGGGCCGGGAAATTGCTTTCTCATGTTCTCTCCTTCGGGATTTCTTGATGCAACGTTGAAGATGCCCCTTTAACCTTTCGGTTGAGGAGACCTGTCCGCCTGACCGCTATTCTCTCTCAACTCGTGTGGTAGACAAAGGGTTGAACTGAGAAAAGGCAGCAAGTCTGAAAAGTATTGTTACTCACCCGGTCCGGAGTAGATGCGGTGGTTCAGATTTCAACCTGCTTTTCTCCACCGTTCATTTGGTAGTGTTCGGGTTCTTGCGTTGCTTAATAACCTCCGCGTGCTTTGCGGTCCTTTGCGCCTTTGCGTTGAGTATTGGGTCTTAGCCCTTCAATAAATACTCAGCGCAAAGACGCAAAACACCGCAAAGCACGCGGAGGACTGCCCCGGGACGTGCAAGCCGGCAACCCAATAACCGAACACTACTGTTCATTAAGGGTGAGCAACTTAGTTGCGAAGCTATCGGTCGCGTTGCTGCTTGAATTCCTCGATCACTGTTTTTTCCCAATCCGAGAACTCTTCGAATACCGCATCGAACGCTTCGCGATTCGACGTAATTGCCGCAGCGATCATCGCATCGCTCGTGGCCTGCTCGAATGCTTTCGCGCGTTCGTTGATCAACTCGATTAGTCTGCTTTTGATCGGGGCGGCGCGATCGTCCGGCACCTGCGCCTTGTCCAACTCACCGGCGCTTCGCCGCAGCTCGGCTGCAGTCTTGACGGCGAACTCTCGCGTGGCGCTGCCGGGTTTGCGGTTCACATCGAACGAATCGTCTATGGCGTCGCCCGCACGTTCGACGATCTGGGCAAACTCATAATCGTTTTGATACCTGCGCGCCACCGTAGCGCTTTCGACTTCTCTTTCCTGCTGTGACCCGTAAGCGCGCCCAGCCATCACAAAACTAATCGCGACCAGCCCAATGCACGCGATCGCGGTTGCGTTCCAGCGCGCGGCCGAGCCTACGGTCGAAGGAGCGTCGGGCTTTAGCACAAATCCGAGCGCGGCGCCGGCGACAAAGCCTCCAACGTGAGCGACGTTGTTCGCTCCAAGGAAGAAGCCGAACATCAGTCCGATTCCCGCCCAAATCAACATTTGTCTCATCAACCCGCGGCCGAAGGTTCCGCCCAATCGATAGCCGTAGACCGCCATCAATCCGATCAACCCGAATATCGCGCCGGACGCGCCCGCGCTGCCGTTGGGAAGAAACAAGTAGGATGTGAACGCGCTCGCGGTGCCGGTTCCGACGTATGCGAAGACGAATTTCTGCGACCCGTAAGTTCCTTCGACCTGCGGGCCGATCGAATACAACGCCGAGCTGTTGAACATCAGATGCATCAACCCGATGTGCAGAAAGTTGAACGTGACCAGTCTCCACCATTGTCCCGCTCGAACGAGAGACGGAACCAGGGCGCCGAAGTCGTCCAGCACACCGTTGCTCGCGCTCTTGACGAATGCCTCGCCGCCGCCGCCGTTGCGCACTTCTACGATTGACATCAGCACGAAGAGCACGATGTTGATGGTGAGTATCACCAGCGAGAAGAAGTTATGGCTTTCGGTTATCTTGTCGAAAGAGATTCGAGCCGGCGGGACGGACTCTCGTCCGCACAACGGACAGGTTTTTGCGGAGGCTTCGATCAAGCCGCGGCAGACCTGGCACATCACGAGTTTCTTGCGGTCGCTGAACATCAAGACTTGAACTAGAGACGAAGAGCGGCCGTCGAGTCAAGCCCGGAAAGAATTCGCCAGGATAGAATTCTCAAGGAAAGAAATTCTCAATGAAAGAATTCTCAAGGAAAGAAATTCTCAGCGCAAAGACGCAAAGAACCGCAAAGCACGCGAAGATGACAGAATTCACGAAAGCCCGCGTTTGCTTTAGGGCGCGGACGGCGGCGGAACGCGGCGCTTTGTTGCTTGCTCAAACGCGTATGCGAGCTCGATCAGGCGAGGCTCGCTGCAAGACATCCCGGTGAAGCCCACGCCGTATGGCGAAGGTTTCGCGGCAAAGCCTTCTGGGAACGGCTGGGCCGGCGCAGTGGGCGCGTTAGGCACCAGGCCAAACGGAACGATCACTGTCGGGTAGCCAGGCTTCGCCGCGATTGCCGCGCTGCTGGGACCGGGGAATAGCAGCGCGTCGAGCTGATACTTCTTCATCGCCGCGTCTATCCCGTCGGTAGCAGACAGACGCAGATCCTTTTCCCGATCCGTCCGATAGCGCGCGGCATCGGTCTCAACGTTCATCTCGTCGGATATATCCAGCAGCGCCTGTCCATACTTGATCGAGCCCGCTCTTTGGTGAGCGATGTTCCATTGACGCAGTTCGGTGAGCGACTTCACCGGCGCCGCGGTCCCCAAAGACGCGAGCCACTTGTTGAAGTCGCGCTTCATTCCGTATTTGAAAACCGTCGAACACGCGGCGTCCTTGCCCTTCGAGTTGTCCAAACCGGAACAGGTATTCCAGAGCAGAAAGTTTTCCTGCGGATCTGTAGTTACGACGCTCGGAATCTCAACCGGATCGACGATGATCGCGCCCTGTTGCTTGAGGATCGTGATTGCTTCCTCCATGACTTTTGTCTGAGCCGGGTCGAGTCCGCCGCGCGGCTCTTTTGCGCCGGGCGGTGTGAACTTTTCATAGAAGAATGCTCGAGGAATGCCGATCCGCGCGCCCTTCAAACCTCCAGCGTTGAGAAACCTTGTGTAGTCATTGCCCGGGACTCGAGTGCACTTCGAAGTTGCGGGATCGTTGGGATCGGCTGCCGCGCCTTCCATCGCTCCGAGCATGATCGCGGCGTCGGCAACGTTCTTCGCCATCGGGCCGGGTGTGTCCTGATCGGCGGTGATGGGAATCACACCGTAGCGGCTGATGCGCCCGAGTGTCGGCTTTATGCCTACGAGCATGTTCTGGTTTGAAGGGCTCAGTATCGAGCCGGAGGTTTCAGTGCCTACGTTCGCCGCCCAAAAGTTGGCTGCGGTTCCGACGCCTGAGCTCGAGCCGCCGGTAAAGAGCGCCGGCCTTCCGTCAAAAGTCGCTTCGCGAGGGTCGCGGCGCGGATCGTATGGATTGAACCCGTGGCCGGCGATAGCGTTGTAATTCGCCGGCATGCCGGTCGCCACCCAATTTGCCAACTCTGTCATGTTGGTTTTGGCGATGATGATCGCGCCGGCGTCGCGAAGGTTCTTTGTGAGGGTTGCTTCATAAGGCGGAACGAGCCCGTCAAACGCGAGCGCGCCTCCGGTGGTCGGCATATCGGTTGTGTGGATGTTGTCTTTGAGAGCGACGGGAATGCCGTGCAAAGGTCCACGAATCCTGCCTGCGGCCCGCTCGCGATCGCGAGCGTCGGCTTCTTCGAGCGCGTGAGGATTAACGGCGATGATCGCATTCAGCTTGTCTTCGTAGGTCGCTATGCGGGCAAGGTACTGGACGACGATCTCGTGGGAAGTGATCCGGCCTTCTCGCATCGCGGTTTGCATTTCGCGGATGCTCGATTCGACTACCGTGAAAGGTTGTTTGCTCGAAGGGCGCGGCGTTTGGGCGACCAGGAGAAGAGCTACCGTTGCGAAAACCAGAGAGTGTGTCATCGCGATTCGTCCTCTTGTAAAAGCCCAATGCCTAACCCGAAGGTTCAGGCTGAGCTCGTTGACATTCAGGCCATAGTGCTTTGATTCCGCGTGCCCGAGCATCGGCTAGTGCCAAAGGCTAAATGGGGCGCACACGCATCAAGTCATCGACGGTTTGCCTAATGCCATACGTCGATGCGAGTGTCGGTCTGCAGATACCGAGGATTGCTTGCGCAACGCCAAACAGCATCAGATTCTCGTCGCTATCCCTCGACAGCAAGGCCGCCAGCCGGTCACGCGCATGCGGATGCGTACCGGCGGGCGAGGGTCCATCGATTGCTTCGCCAATCATCAACATTACTATCACCGCGATCGCCCCCGCTTTGTACCAAAAACTGGCCCCGTAGAGCTCCTTGGATGCCATTACCGTCATGGCGAAGTTATCCGCCTCGAACTCAATTCTGGGGTGCTGAGGCTGATTAAGATGCCCCCTTAACAAATGTCCGTACTCGTGCCGGCGCACAAAGTCAGCGGCGCCCATAAACATCAAACTTGCCGAGAGCGGCATCTGCGGGCCAGAACGCGACAGCAGGAAGTTGGAAGGATGGGACACCCAATCCCGCCGGGCAAGTATCATATCGATCGCGCCGCCGAGGTTCTCGACGAATGCCGCATCCTTTCCGATTGTGTCCCAGCGCTCTTGCTCGGCGATATCGACCTCCGACTCTGATTTCTGAACCAGAACTCTCATCATTACGACGTCAATGAAGTCGGTGGTGCTTGCGATTAATTGCTCAAACATACATACGGCGGGCACGTCATCGAGCATTTTCAGCCTCGTGACAAATGCGTCGAATTCATTCCCGAAGAATACGATGTGCGGTATGGATGTAACAAAGGACACGATGCTATCCGGCTGCTGGGCAACCGGTAAGGCGATCCCGTATTCACGAGCGACGTTGTGAACGTAGGGCCAATTGATTGGTAGCGATGGCGCGATCGCCGCGATATCTGTAGCGGCATCCATAACCTCGTCGCGGTTCTGTAGGCGTTTATACGTCCAATAATCGGGGGCGCCAAGATAATCGCGAGTGGCCTCAATCACCTCCTGTGGGAGGTCTTTGTCGCCGCGGTTTTGGATCGACAGCATGACGCGAAGCTCGTCCTTAGATTGGGCGAGAAGAGATCGTTCATGCTCCGCCGGCGAGTAGTTAAAGCGTCTGCAGTGCTCGGCAAACGAATCACGTTCGAGCTTTGACACTGCTGCGCGTTGCTTCGGTGTAAGGCGAAGGTCTTTCATCACAGATGACTGCACCTCCCCGGGTCGGCATGTCGGACGTGTGGATGTTGTCCTTGAGCGCGATGGGGCGGTGCGCGAATCTTGCGCTGCGCGCGCCCGCGATCCCGCGGTTCGGCTTCCTCGAGTTCGTCAGTGGCGATGGGTGTGAGGCATCGCGATTCCTCCTTTTAAGAAACGGAACGGAAGCCTACCACGTTGTTGTTGCCGAGACTATCCAATTGCGGATTGCGGCTTGCAGATTGAGGCGTGTGTTGAAACGGAACTTCGCCAGGGGAGCAGGCAGGGATGCCTGCGTTGCCGGAATCACTTGAAACGCCAACCGCTCGGGGCGCGTTAATCCAAGACTAAGCCACCTGCTAAGATGACGGGAAAGAATTGCGCCATATGGCTTTAGATTGAAACCTTTTCGACACACGCGCCACTAACTGGTGGGACTTAGGATGAGCCGTCTATGATGGAGGCAGTCAGCCTAGTGGGCCAGTTAAGCGGGCGCGCCGGGGCCTTGATGAACAGTTCGGAAGAACTAATAGCGCGCGCCCGGCGCGGCGAGGACGAGGCGTTTCGCTTGATCTTCGATCGCTACGGCCGGCCAATTATCAGTTTTATATATGATATGGTCGGGCGCCGCGACCTGGCCGAAGAACTGACTCAGGAGACTTTCGTGCGCGCGTACAAGAACCTCAAGGCGCTGCGGGACGATACCAAGCTCTCGACCTGGCTGTTTGGAATAGCCAAGAACGTCGCGCGTGAGTCGTTGAGGTACAAGCATCGCGAGACGGACAAAGTTGGAATCGATGACGATCACGTGATTGAGCTGAGCGACGGAAAGCGAGCCCCGGATAGCGAGCTCCTGGACAAGGAATTAAACGGCGTCATACGCGACGCGCTGGGAGCGCTCGACGAAGACAAGCGATTGGTCTTCACGCTGAAGATTTTTCAACAGCGCAGCTATGAAGAGATATCGGCGATCACCGGTTCTTCGATTCCAAAACTCAAGACTGATCTGCACAGGGCACGGGCGGAAATGCGCCGCCGCATTCAGCCATATCTGGGAGCCCCAACTGAGAGTTAGGGGAGAGTTGGTTATGAAGTGTAGCGAGTGTCAAACACTGATTGAAGATTACGTTGACGGAGCGCTCGGTGAGAAAGCCGGAGCGCTTGTCAGCACACACGTCGCGGCATGCTCGGAGTGCGCGAGCTTTCGCGAAGCACTGATTCGCGAACAGGCGATCTACGCGCGATACGAACGCGACGTCGAAGTGACGCCGATGTTGTGGACTTCGATCGAGGCTCGAATCAAACAGGAGCGAGCGGCAGAACCTGTTGGTTGGCTCTCGCGGCTTCGAGAACGGATGGTCGGAATGTTCGCGGCGCCGCGGCTAAGTCCGGCGCTCGCATTCGCGATAGTGCTGGTCGCGATAGCGGTCACTGTAATCGTGATGACTCGTTTGAACCCGGGTGTTCGGGAGGTCGCAAACAACAACGCCAACGTATCGGTCCCGGAGGCGGGCGGCGACAATTCCAATCGCGGTCCTGCTCCACCGGCTACGCAAGGTGGCGACCGCGCTAACGAGGTTGCGAAGGCAGACGGAACGACTGCTCCGAAGGCCCCTACGATCGGGGCGGCCGTTCCTCGCAAGTCTGCGGCGGCGACTGCCCTGACGCCAACACAGCTTGTGCGCGAAGCCGAACAGAAGTACCTTACGGCAATCGCGATGCTCGCTCGCGATGTGAATCGCAAGAGGTCTCAGCTTGATCCTATAATGCTGGCGAGATTTGATTCAGCGCTCGGCGATATTGACCGCACTATCAAGGACACGCGCCGCGTCGTTCGAGACAATCCGGAAGACCCGATAGCGCTGCAGTATTTGCTGGCGGCTTATTCAAAGAAGGTTGATGTTCTGAGAGGAATGTCTGCCGCATCAACCGACTGAGTGAGATAGCAGGTAAGTGGTATTAAAGATTACTATGACTAAGAAGGCTTTAATCGGTAGTCCTGTATGGGCGGTCCTCCGTGGCCGCCCCTTAATGAGGAATCGCTTCATCGAAGGAGGGGCGGCCACGGAGGACCGCCCATACAAGTGCGTCCTTAATCGCTATCAAAGCCTTTGTTACAAGTTGCTGGTGATGTTGGTTGTGGGAAGCTCGGCGGCACTGTGTCAGGAAACGCCAAAAGCGTCAAACGGCCCGGTGATTACTCCCGTCGTGACTCCGGCAGTCAAGGTAGTTCAAAAGACGAAACCGCCCAAGGTAAAACCAGGAAAAGCTCCAGAAGCCGATTCCACGCCCGAGGCCGAACCTGACGAGGTTCAGGTCGAGCCGGTGATCGTGAAGCTCCCTCGCGGAGGGAAGGTTGCAATCAGCAGCCGGGCGGCTCGCATCGTGGTCGTTGGTTGGGACCGCGACGTTGTCCAGGCCATCGCAAAGGGCGCCCGCGGGCCTGCGCAGATCGGAACGCAAACGACCGGGGACCCGTCGAAGCCTCGGCTGCTTGTGACGACGACCTCGCGAGAGTACGGCCGAGACATAAGCATCGAGCTCAAAGTTCCGCGCTACGCCGACGTAGAAACGCTCGATGGATCTCGCGGCGATGTTGAAGTCTCGGACATCGAAGGCGCCGCGCTGATCGATGCCGGCGAGGGTGATGTTCATATTACTCGCGTGGGCTCGCTCAAGGCTACGCGGCGCAGGGGAGACATCACCGCAAAAGAAGTGAAGGGCGACCTGACGGCGCGAACTTTTCAAGGCGACATAATCGTAGAGAACGCCGGCGGCACGGTTGATGTGGCGGCGACGAACGGTGACCTGCAAGTTCGAAACGCCGGCGCGGATGTGCGAGCGAATTCGGCTACCGGAGAGATCGGGATTCACTGCGCAAAGGGACGCGTCGACGCAGCGAGCGCCAGCGGTTCGATAACGCTGGTTGGAATTGGCGGAGATGCTGAAGCTTCAACCGCAAGCGGCAGCGTGACTTTCACCGGCGCGATTCGAGATGGCAGCTATCGTTTCAAGTCGCTTTCGGGCGAGGTCTCCATGACGATTCAACCGGACGCGCCCGGCTTCACCGCGACACTTACTACTTATAACGGCAACATCGAAACTGATTTCCCTCTTAAGGTCGAGTCGCCGCTTCAGGGGCCGATAAATCGGCGCATCTCGGGACGCTTCGGTGACGGGCGCGCAAAGTTATCGCTCGATTCTTTCAATGGCACGGTGAAGATCGCCAAGGGCACGGCGGCGGCCTTGAAGCAATGTAAGTGAGGGCTGGGTCAGTTTGAGGTTCAGAGTTCAGAGTTCAGAGTTCAAGCTTTAGCTTGCTCTCGAGAGTTATTGTTGAAAAGCGGCAAGCTAAAGCTTGAACGCTAAACCCTGA
>DATNBZ010000297.1:0-5246 GCA_035607285.1 Blastocatellia bacterium
AGTCAGTGGTCCTTAGTCCGTAGCAAGAAGAAGACAACGGACTACTGACTAAGGACTACGGACGTCCGCTCTACTCGTCGTGGGTAATGCGCTTGCGAAGGCTCTTTCTCGCGCGTCGCCTTGCAACCTGGGATTTCAGACGGCGGCGTTCGCCGGGCTTCAAATAGAAGGCGTGCTTCTTTGTGTCGGTGATGATTCCCTCGCGGGCCACTTGCCGCTTGAAGCGGCGAATTGCGCTTTCAATGCTCTCGTTGTCGTGAACCTTTACCTGTGCCACTCAAAACCTCCGATGCGTTTATCGAGCGAAAAGCTTACACAACCGCACGGGCTAGTGTCAATCTCCGGCGGTCCTGAGCAGTTGGGTCACAGTGTCTCGCTATCTTACCATCGCGTTTCTCCTCTGCGTCCTCGGCGTCCTCTGCGGTTGATTCCCGGCACTGATCAAGAAAACCGCAGAGGGCGCTGAGGACGCGGAGCGTAAGCTTGTTTTCTACATGCCCAGCAAATACACTACAGCGCTGATGATCGAACGCGTGCGACAAATTGCTCGAGAAAGCATCGAAGCGAAGAAGGCATTTTTCGATTCGAATGCCGAAAATGTCGTACGCGCCGCAGAGCTTCTGGTGACTTCGATCAAGGCCGGCGGCAAAGTTCTGATCTTTGGAAACGGGGGTTCGGCTGCTGATGCTCAACACATTGCCGCGGAACTTGTGAATCGCCTTAACTATGACCGCCCGCCGATCGCCGGAATTGCGCTCACCACCGACACTTCGATCCTGACCTCGGTGGGAAACGATTCCTCCTTTGAAGACCTTTTTGCACGCCAACTCGTAGCACTTGGGCGACGAGGCGACGTTGCGCTGGCAATTTCAACGAGCGGGAACTCACCGAATGTCCTGCGGGCGGTCGAGGCGGCACGCAACCTTGGTATTAAGACGATTGCGCTCGCCGGACGCGACGGAGGTAAACTTGCCGCCGCAGCCGATCTGGCACTGGTTGTAGAATCCAGCGCAACTCAGCGAATCCAGGAGACTCATATAACGATTGCACACATCCTGTGCGAGTTGGTCGAAGATGCATTGTACGGGGAATCGCGATAGGACGGACCGACCGGGCGAATATGTCACAATACAAAACCGAGCCAATCGATCTCTCCCGGATTTCCACCTATCCGCTTGCTTCGCGTCCCAGCAAAGTGACGGCCGATGACTTCGCCAAGCCGCTGGCGAGTAACTCATCGACAAGCGAATTCCTCGACAGCCTTCCAAACATCCTCGCCGCGCGCGAGCTTCGCGACCTCGCGGGCTTGATTCGAGAAGCGAAAGAAAAAGGTCGCGCGGTGATCGTGGGCCTGGGCGGTCATGTGATCAAGACGGGGCTTGCGCCGATTTTGATTGACCTGATGCAGCGCGGCTACGTCGGTTCGTTTGCGATGAATGGATCAGCGATGATTCATGATTTCGAGATCGCGCTGGTTGGGGCGACTTCTGAAGATGTGGACGCGACGCTCGGCTCGGGCGGCTTCGGAATGGCTGAAGAAACGGGCCGCTTGATAAGCGATGCTGTGCGAGCCGGTGCAAACGACAACATCGGAATGGGTGAAGCGGTCGGCAGGCACCTTCAGTTGATGCGCCCCGATCACGCCGACAAGTCACTGCTTCACGCAGCCTACGAAGCAGGCGTTCCAGTCACCGTTCATGTCGCAATAGGGACCGACATCGTTCACATACATCCGTCAGCCGACGGCGCAAGCATCGGTCAAACTACGCTTCATGATTTTCGGCTGCTGTGCTCGCTGGTGAGAGATCTCGACGGCGGTGGAGTTTATCTGAACCTCGGTTCGGCTGTCGTATTGCCTGAAGTCTTCTTAAAGACAGTGACTGTCGTTCGCAACCTTGGACAGAAGCTCCAGGGTTTTTCTACCGCTAACTTTGATTTCATTCAGCAGTATCGCCCGCTGACCAATGTAGTGCGGCGCCCGGTTGCAGGCAGCGGCCGTGGGTTTTCGTTCATCGGGCATCACGAGATCATGATTCCGCTCCTGGCAGCGGCTATAGTCAACCATTAGCGGAGCGTGACTAAGAAATCGCCGGTCCTGTATGGGCGGTCCTGTATGGGCGGTCCTGTATGGGCGGTCCTGTATGGGCGGTCCTGTATGGGCGGTCCTCCGTGGCCGCCCCTCTCTCGGCAGCGAAATTACTTGGCCCAAGGAGGGGCGGCCACGGAGGACCGCCCATACAGGAGGGTCCTTAATCGCTATCGAAACCTTGTTACACTCGACCAGCATCGATCCTTTAGCGTCCTATGCCAAAACCGAGAATAGCTATCCTCATCTCAGGTCGGGGATCCAACATGCTGGCGCTGCTGGAAGCGATTCGCGATGGGCGACTCGAGGCTGAAGCCGCGGTTGTTATCAGCAACGTTGAGTCGGCGGCAGGGCTCGCGAAAGCCCGAGAGCTCGGCGTCGAAACGTTGGTCATCAGCCACAAGAACCGGACGCGCGAGGAGCACGACCGCGAGATCGTAACCGAACTTACGCGCCGTGATGTCGATCTCGTCTGTCTCGCGGGTTACATGAGACTGCTCGGCTCTTTTTTTGTGCGCTCATATGAAAACCGAATCCTGAACATCCATCCGTCGCTGCTTCCGGCCTTTCCCGGAGTCGACGCTCAACGCCAGGCGCTCGAGCACGGTGTCAGGATAACCGGCTGCACCGTACATCTGGTCGACGAACAACTCGACCACGGCCCCATCGTTTTGCAGCGAACTGTCGAAGTCTTTGATGATGATACGGTGGAGAGTTTGTCGGCGAGGATACTCGAACACGAGCACTCGATCTATCCGGAAGCAGTTGCGCGAGTGCTGAGCAAAGACTTCCGGGTCGAAGGCCGTCGGACCTTCCTTGAATAGAACCTGAATAGAACCTGATTGTGGTTTAGAAAGATGATGGCAACGACCCGTGTGTCGGACTGCCTCGAAAGGACGATTCTACCAGCGTTATTTAATCGGGTCGTTGCCTGTCGATTAGATTCACTAACACCCCGCCGCGGGTTGCCTTGAAAAATCGTGAGCTCCAAACTTGTATGCGCTGTCCTGTCCTCGGCAAGCCTTCACTCAACCACGTATTGGAACGTGTTCGATTGTCGGCCATCGGGATTGACCACGTAGACGTTGTGAACTCCTGCCTTCTGTTTTTTCTTCAGGGTCGTCAACGTGCCCGCGCCGAGCGTCGCCGCCACGCCATCGCCATCCACGTAGACCACTGCGTCAGCCTGGAAATTCTGCCCCGTCACGAATACTTTCTTCTTGCGATATTCCGCGCTCGTGACTAACGGAGATGCGCCTACCTGACTGACTACGAGCGTAAACGATCTTTGCAAGGCATTGCCCGATGAATCCGCAACTTGAGTTGTGAAAGCAAAGCTCCCGGCTGCGCTGGTCTTACCATAAAGCAGCCCGCTCATCCCGAGTTGGATGCCGATGGGAAGTTGTCCGCCGGTGAGCCTCCAGTGATAACCGCCGGCGCCGCCGCTCGCCGCCAGGTTCGCCGAATAATCAATGCCCTGGGTCCCCGAAGGAAGATCGTTAGTGGTAATGCTCAGCGGGCCCTGGCTCGATCCGGGATAAACAGTGTCGATACCCTGAGTGTCGTCCGACATCACCGATGCGCACCGGCCGTCGAAGTGTGCGTAGGGCGACATCGTTGCAGTCGTGTCCGTCGCGTGTCCAAGGCCAAGCGCGTGGCCCATCTCGTGAGTGGCCACCTCTTGAATCTGGCACCGATTCGTAAAGTTACAAAGTGCGTAAGGATTGAAAGACATGTTTGCTTCAACAGCCTTGCCGTACGTCGTCCCACCGATGTTCTTGGTTTGGTTCGGAATGTATCTTATGATACCGGAGACAGCCAGGAGGCCGGAGCAGCCTTGCGAGGCGGAAAAGTACCCGTCGCAGTTGTTAAACGAAATGGTGTTTTGACCGTCGGCTCCCTGAACTCCGCAACCGCCGGTTGTGCCTCCGTAGTTGACGCGAATTGAACCGCCCGCTTTCGACCACGCATCCATCGCGGCTTGCATGTCTTCCTGCAGTACAACGAAGCTCGGCGCACCAGCCGGATTTACGTAAAAGGTTATCGGTTGATTGCTGTCGGCCTCGAACCATCGTGCAGGACTGGATGGATTAAGAAGCACCCACATCGGAGTGAAACCGTTGGCCGGCTCGAACTCCGGCGGCTGCGCAAAAATCGGGACGCCCTGGTAATATTGCTCATCAAACCGGCGTATTCTCTTTTGGTTCGCGGCGACCAGGCTGACGATTGATTCAGTATAAGCGTCGAGCTCACTTCGATTGGTTCCCTGCGCCGAATCTACCGTGATTATTACGTTTTGATCCTCTAATCGGCGCTCGACAAAGGCGCGGCCCGTAGCGGCATCTCGCGTGATGTCGAACTTGCCAATGAAGCCCTGATGAACTCGCAACGATCCATCCGGCCAGGTGTTGAGGTATAAGAACACTTCTTCTCCAGCGACAAACCTCGGCGATCCGTAGATCAAGGTCCCGTGATCGCGAGTTTCGCCGCCCAACTCCTTCAGCACGATCTCGCTCTCCGTTATTTGTCCTCTCAACACAGTGTTCAAACTGACTCGAACATAGGTGTAGACCAATTCAGTGTTTGAATCGACGGCGGTCGACAAGGCAACGACTTTGCCCATGACGATCGCGCGAGATTCGACAACCATTTCATCGTCTCTCGGTATGATGGCGGTCGTTCCAAGCGCTCGATCACTTGAAGCGATCACGAGAAGGCAGCCCAACAGAGATAAGAGAATAGTTCTTGGTTTCATACAGATCTTCCTGGCGTAGATTGAAAATCGCACTGAGAGGGCAGGCGGAAATACACCGGGAGCTTCACCGCATCACGCAACGCTCATGCCAGCGTCTATGACTGGAGGGACTCTGACCGGCAAATCTTCAGGACGCGATGTTCATAACCTGTTCTCGGAATGGCCGGGAGGTTGATGGCGCGATGGATGGAGACTGAAGGGGCAGGTGCAATTCAAAGCGTGGCGGTATTTAGCCACGAAAGAGCGGGGGTTAAGGTCAGAACGCGGCAACGCCGCGCTCCCTCGTGCGGAAGAAGCGCGGCGACGTAATCGGTCGAGTCAGAATGATGAAAATTAGTCGAAGCGCATCACCGATCTGACCGAACAGAAAAGGTGATCGGCCCAGTGGTAACCATTCCTAATTCG
>DATNBZ010000210.1:0-12916 GCA_035607285.1 Blastocatellia bacterium
GCGGCCCCGCTCGCTTGCTGTCGGTAAGACGATGCTCTCAGTAGGCCGTGAACTCAATATCCACGACAAATCTGTTGTGTGTTGGATCTGTTCCTGGGAAGGCGCCGGATCAGAACTCTCGACCGGTCTCATTCGACTAACTCCCTCACCAATTCTTTTCTACGCGTACCGATGCCCCGAGTGCGGCAGCTTTGAACTAACGCGCAAAGGCAAGCTGTTGCAGTTTCGGGCTCGCACGCGCGCCCGTGAAGACGAGGACGAAGCAGCGGGCCAGCCCGAGCGCGCAAGAGGAGTGTAGCGATTGAATCGCCAGCAGCATGGATTGAATCGCCAGCAGCATGTAGGGGCGGCCCTCTGTGGCCGCCCCAGACTCGCTCGACGCGGTAAGAGGACCACGCTGGGGCGGCCACGGAGGGCCGCCCCTACATGCGTTGCGCCTTTTCCGATCAATGCCAATGGAGGTACTGAGTGATGCCCGTGAACACGATAAAGACTGAACGACAGGTCAAAGTGGTGGTCGCGACCACGGTGATGCTGTCCTTCATATCCTTCTGGCGCGCGGCGGCAATCGTGCTCAACGACCTGGGATCCTCAGCCTATTACGTGGGCGGCATAGCGGAGCAGGCGATCGGGAAAGCCGCCCCCTGGTTCATTCTTGGAGTAATGTTGTTCTCATACGCAGTCCGCGCGGTTTACATCGAATCCTGTGCGATGTTCACGCGAGGAGGAGTCTATCGCGTCGTCAAAGAAGCGATGGGCGGAACGCTGGCAAAGCTCTCGGTCTCCGCGCTGATGTTCGACTATGTTCTGACCGGGCCGATCTCCGGAGTTTCAGCCGGCCAATACGTCGTCGGCCTGATAGCTCAAACCGTCACTTACTTCGGGCATCCGTGGAATCCTTCGCAAACCGAGGTGAACTACATCGCCGCCGGCATAGCAATTCTCATTACGATTTACTTCTGGTGGCGAAACACCATGGGCATACACGAATCCTCGGACGACGCGTTGCGGATCATGTATGTGACCACGGTGATGGTTGTCATGCTGATTCTCTGGGCTGGATACAGCATTCTTATTCAGCCGGAAAAGCAGCGGCTGCCTCCCGCGCCGGTTCCGCAGAGTCTGGCCTTCAGCAAGGACGCAGTCGGCTGGCTGCCCGACATCGCACCCGGCGCGTTGAGCGAGCTTCCGCCTGAAACGCCTTCCGCGGCCAAGCCCGAAGAGGTGGCAACGAGGCCTGAAGAAGCGGTAGCCGAGCCTCGCTTCGGCATTGTTAAAAACGCCGGGGCGTTGCTTGGGCTGATCGGCATATTCATGGCCTTCGGGCATTCCTTTCTCGCGATGTCGGGTGAAGAGTCGCTCGCTCAGGTGAACCGCGAGCTGGAGCATCCCAAACACAAGAACCTTATGCGCGCCGGCTTCGTGATCTTTGTCTATTCACTATTGTTCACGTCTCTCGTGTCTTTTTTCGCTTACGCGCTGATACCCGACGACATCAGGATGCAGTACAAGGACAACCTGATCAGCGGCATAGCCATGTATCTAAGCGGACCGCTGCCGCTGAAGCTCATGTTCCAGGGCTTCATAGTGATCGTCGGTTTCCTGATGCTTGCGGGCGCGATCAACACCTCGATCATCGGATCGAATGGAGTGCTCAATCGCGTTTCAGAAGACGGGGTGATGACGGATTGGTTTCGCGCGCCTCACAAAAGGTTCGGCACGACCTATCGAATGATCAACCTGATCGTGCTGATGCAACTGCTGGCGATCATCGGCTCGCGTGGTGAAACCTACAAACTGGGTGAGGCCTACGCGTTTGGTGTGATCTGGTCGTTCGCGTTCAAGGGTCTGGCGATGCTGGTCCTGCGCTTCAAGGACAAATCGCATCGCGAATGGAAGGTCCCCTTCAATATCAACCTTGGCGCCAACGAACTGCCCATCGGCTTAGGGTTGATCGCCGCGGTTTTGTTTGCGGTTGCCGGAATCAACCTGATCACCAAGGAGGTCGCGACTATCTGGGGAGTCAGCTTCACGGTAGTGTTCTTCGCGATCTTTACGGTTTCGGAGCGCATCAATCAGCGGCGGCTCGACAAGTCCGTAGCCGCGCTCGACCGGTTCACGCTCAACTATCAACCTGATGTGAGCCTCGACACTGTCCACGCCCGGCCGGGCAGCGTGCTGGTTGCGGTGCGCGATTACAACACGCTGTCCCATCTCAATTACGCGCTCGAGCGAACCGACACCGAAGCTCAGGACATAGTGGTGATGACTGCGCGGCTGATCAGAGGCCCCGACGCCGGCGAACGTGATCTCTATGACAGCAGCCTGTTCACCGATTACGAGCAGCGATTGTTCACGCGAGTCGTCGCGCTGGCCGAAAAGCACGGCAAGCCGGTTGAACTGGTCGTCGTTCCGGCCACCAACGTCGCCGACGCAGCCGCTCAGACCGGCCTTCGCCTGGATGTCGCCGAGATAATTGCCGGGCTCTCCTCAAAGATGAGCGAACAGGAGCAGGCGCGCGAGCTTGGGCGGGCGTGGGAACGGCTCCCCGAAAAGCCGCGCAGGCAAGTGTGGCTCAGAATACTTGGACCGAATAACCATGAATACAGCGTCTACCTGGGAGCTCACGCTCCTGATCTCACCGTCGAAGATGTTAGTTTGATCCATAAGCTCTGGCTTCAGGTAAGCAAGATCCCCGCCCGCCAACGAGTTCGTCACCGCGATGTGGTTAGAGTCGCATTGGAACGCCTCGAGCGCGACCTGCGCGGGCAGTCCGATGTGATGCTGGACTTTTACAAGCTCGAACACAAAGACGGCAACGATCGATCTCACGGCCAGAACGGCGGAAAGAACACAGGCGACCTCGCCCGAAAATAAGGAGGATGGAGGGCGTGTTTTCACGCACAATCGCAGTGCTCCTCCGCGTCCTCGGCGTCCGCTACGGTTGATTCCCCGGCTCATCCGAATAAACCGCAGAGGACGCAGAGGAATGCTGTGGCGACAACACCGATACACTCTGCCCGAAAAGTAAGAGAGCACACGGAACAACCCTTCTTTACGCGATGCCTTAATTTGGAGTGCGGCGGCAAGGTACTCCGCGACGCCGCTTTGGCTAGTGATTGAATCTATTGCGAACGGAAAGCGGCGTCGCGGAGTACCTTGCCGCCGCACTCCAAATTAAGGCACCGCCCTCCTTTACGAACATTTTATGAAGCTTTGACACCATCCTTATCTGAGCAGTGATAGCCTGAGAATACACCGGCCTCGCTCCGGTATTCGCGCTTGTCTGAAAGGGGAGGCGATGCCATGCCAAACGAAATAATTGGAATTGTAGCTGCGATCGGCCTGACTCTTCTCTTGTTCGCATGGCGCCATTTTATTCTGCCGGCCGCGCGCGGCAAGAAACGTCGTCACGTCGCCCCCGAGCCATCTCATGGATACGTCGAACTGCAAAAGACAACTGTCGAGGACAATGGGTGGCTCCCGAGGACGCCCGACATCGAGGCCGAAGTTCGCGTTGAAGGTAGCCAAAGAAATCAACGGCGCGAGCAGCGAGGAAAAGTGCTCCGATACGATGAGCGTCGTGACGACGGGACTATTGGAGGCGAAATCAGATGACCTGGAAAGAGATAAAGAAAGCGGTAGACGATGGGCATCAGTCGGAGATCAACGTGAAACTGATTAGTCGTTTTATTATTGCAGTCATCTTCTTGGTGCTGCTAGCGGGCAATTCGGTCGCTCAGCAGATAGACAGCAACAAGACCAAACAAATAGCCGGTGTCGTCGCTACCGGTACAACCAGCGCGGCTTCTACCGCCGCGAGCGGAACTTCAGCAGAGAATAACAAAGCCTCGGAGTTGACCGATCGTGAGAGGCTGTTGCTTGAGCGAATCGACAAACTCGAACAGAGACTCGCAGATCTTGAATCCCGAAGTGCAGCGAAGCCTTCGGATACTGCTCGGCCAGGCTCTGCGAATTCGGCGGCCAGGCTTGTTGAAACGAAGCCGGTGGCTGCGGGAGTCTCGCCGGCAGCGTCCCCGGTCGTCGCCTCGTCATCGCAAGAACCGGCGATCCAGCCAAAGAGCGGAACCGTGCAGACCCAGAAGAAGCCGGAACCGTTTGCGTTTGGAGACTTCACCTGGCTGACGGGGAACCCACGAACGAAAGACTCGCCCATCAACACCGAAGTCTTTACCGGCGAAATCAGGTTCGACACGGCTTATCACTATTCGTTCAACCATCCGATCGATCACTCGATCGGCGGTTCGAGCGAGGTCTTCCGATCAGACGAATTTCAGGTTACGCAAATCGGCGTCGGCGGAGATTTTCACTACAACAATGTTCGCGGAAGATTGATGACGCAGTTCGGAATGTATTCACAGACAACGCCCCGCAACGATGCGAGCCCCGGACGCGGCCAATGGAATCTCGACAACGCGTACCGCTATATCTCTGAAGCGTATGGCGGATATCACATCGACAAGCTGAACGGGATCAACATCGATGCCGGCATTTTTATGTCGTACGTAGGTCTCTTCAGTTACTACCAGTTCGACAACTGGGCTTATCAGCCCTCATACGTTTCATCGAACACGCCGTGGTTCTTCAACGGCGTGCGTATTCAGATATTCCCGTCCGACAAGCTGAAGATCGAGCCGTGGATCGTCAACGGCTGGCAGTCGTACGGCAAGTTCAACAAGGCGCCGGGGGTTGGTTTGCAGATTCTATGGCGTCCGAATAGCGCCCTCTCGATCCTCGGAAATCAGTACTGGGGCACCGACACTCTTGGCATCCCGGGCCGCAAGCGCATACACACCGACGACAGTATTCAGGTGAAGTATCTCGACAACCCGGCGGGCGCTCTGAGCAAAGGCGCTTTCACGTTTACGTTTGATGCGGGTTGCGAATACGGAAAAGACAGCGGCGTTAGCTGCAACGGCGGCAGTCCCGCCAATCCGTCGCAGTACTTCCTGGGGTTCATGGCTTACAACCGGCTTTGGTTCCACCACGACGTGTTCGGTCTCACGCTCGGTGGAGGCGCGATAACAAATCCGGGCCGCTACCTGGTGCTGATACCGCCGATCAACGGCGCGACTGCTTTCACCGGGACGCCGTACTTCACCGCGGCTCCCGGCGACAAGTACAGGGCGTGGGACGCTTCGCTCACCTTCGATTACATGCCGACGCAGTTCTCGACGTTTCGCTTCGAGTACAACCATCGCGCTGCGAACGTGCCTTACTTCACCGGCGAGGAGGGTGTGACACCTCCCGGCGGCAACACGGGCACACCCGGTTTAGTGGTGCCGGGATGGACGCCCGACCTGCGCAAGTACGAGCGAAGGTTCACGATCGCGTTGCTGGTCAAGCTGTAATCACTATGGATCGGGAGGGGCAATTGAAATGCTGGATGTGATTTTCATAGCGTTGGTTCTCATCTTCTTCGGAATCGCATTTTGGTACGTGCGGTTTTGCGAGCGTGTGTAGTTTGAACTTGGAGGTGGAGGATTGGATGAATACCGAATACCTCATCAGCGGAATCATAGCCTTGCTGCTGTTGATCTATCTGATGTACGCGCTTCTCAAACCCGAGAAGTTTTGAACGGACATGTAGGGGCGGCCCTCCGTGGCCGCCCCAGGGTCGAAAGCGAGAACTGGGGTGGCCACGGAGGGCCGCCCCTACATGGAAGCCACCAACATGACACTCAACGGATTCTTACAACTCGCCGTCTACTTTCTGCTGTTGCTCGCGATAACCAAGCCGCTCGGAGTTTTTATGGCGCGAGTCTTCGAGGGCGAGAAGACTTTGCTGAGCAGGCTGCTTGGCCCTCTCGAGCGCCTGATTTATCGCGTGTGCCGCGTCGATCCGGAGCACGAGCAGCGTTGGACTGCCTACACGGCGGCGATGTTGATGTTCAGCGTCGTTTCGTTGTTGGTGCTGTACGCGCTTCAACGGCTTCAACATTACTTGCCGCTCAACCCGCAGCAGTTCGCCGGCGTCAAACCCGACCTCGCTTTCAACACCGCGGTTAGTTTTACTACAAACACAAACTGGCAAGCCTACTCCGGCGAGTCGACGATGAGCTACTTCGTGCAGATGGCCGGGCTTGCTTTTCACAACTTCACATCCGCGGCGACCGGCATAGTTCTGGCAATCGCCTTCATTCGCGGAATAGCGCGGCGCGAGGCAAAGACAATCGGCAATTTCTGGGTTGACCTTACAAGATGCTCGCTTTATGTGCTGTTGCCTCTCTGCTTAGTCGGGGCGTTGCTGTTGATATCGCAGGGCGTCGCTCAGAACTTCAAGCCTTACACAAGTGCCGCGCTGGTCGAACCGCAGCAGCTCACGAAAACCGACGCCGGCCCCGGCCAGGAAACGACAGAGACGCAGACTGACCAGACGATCGCCCAGGGACCGGTCGCTTCACAGGAGATGATCAAGGAACTCGGTACTAACGGCGGAGGCTTTTTTGGCGCGAACTCGGCTCACCCATTCGAGAGCCCGACGCCGCTCACAAATTTCTTCGAGATGCTGGCGATCTTCGCGATCGGGTCAGGGCTCACATACACGCTTGGGCGAATGACCGGCAATCAACGGCATGGATGGGCGGTTTTCTCCGCGATGACGATTCTCTTTCTTGGCGGCTTCCTGGTTGCCTATAACTTCGAGGCGCGCGGCAATCCGAACTTCGACCAGTACGGAGTCAAGCAAGCGGCTGTAGAAACACGCGGCGCCGAGCAAGCGGGCGGCAACATGGAAGGCAAAGAAGTTCGGTTCGGCATCGCCAACTCTGCGCTGTTTACAACAATCACCACTGATGCTTCGTGCGGCGCGATCAACACACAGCATGATTCTTTGACTCCGCTGGGCGGGATGATCCCGCTGCTAAACATCATGTTGGGAGAGATCATCTTCGGCGGCGTTGGCTCCGGATTGTACGGAATGCTGGTGATGGTCGTGTTGACGGTGTTCATCGCCGGATTGATGGTCGGCCGCACACCCGAGTATCTCGGCAAAAAAATAGAATCGAAAGACGTGAAGATGGCGATGCTCTATGTGCTCGTTTTCGCTCTTTCGATCCTCTGTCTTTCAGCCTGGGCGAGCATTGCTCCTTATGGCGCATCGAAGGTCAACAACGGCGGGCCGCATGGTTTGTCCGAGATCGTCTACGCCTACGTGTCGGCCACGGGCAACAACGGCTCGGCGTTTAACGGCATCACGGTCAACAACTATTGGTACAACACGACGCTGGGGATCGCGATGCTGGTCGGGCGGTTTCTGATGATCATTCCGATGATGGCGATCGCGGGGAATCTGGCGATGAAGAAGATCGTGCCGCCCTCGGCGGGAACGTTCCCGGTTTACACGCCGCTTTTTGTAGTTTTGCTCATCGGCGTAATCGCGATTGTCGGCGCGTTGACCTTTTTCCCAATGCTGTCGCTGGGGCCGATAGTTGAGCATTACTTGATGAGGGCAGGAACAATGTTCTGATTTCTTCCTTGCGGACTTTGCGGTCCTTAGCGTCTTTGCGTTGCGAATTCTTTGCGGGCTTGAAAAATACTCAACGCAAAGACGCAAAAGACCGCAAAGCTCGCAGAGGCAAAACTGGAGACTAATGACAGAGAGAGCACAAAAGAGACAACTGTTCGATCCGTCGATTGTCAGGCGCGCCGTCAAAGACGCATTCATAAAACTCGACCCGCGACAGGTCGCGAAGAACCCCGTCATGTTCGTAGTCGAGATCGGCAGCATCCTCACAACGCTGCTCGTGATTCGCGATATCGCGCAGGGCCATACCGCCAATTTGCTTTTCACAATCCAGGTAACCCTCTGGCTGTGGTTCACCGTGTTGTTTGCTAACTTCGCCGAAGCAATGGCCGAAGGCCGAGGAAAGGCTCAGGCCGACACACTTCGCAAGGCAAAGACCGAGACAATCGCCAATCGAATCATCGGCGACGTGAGCCTCGGAGTCGAGTGGGTGAAGACCGAGCAAGTCGCCGCGCCGCAGCTTCGCAAAGACGATGTCGTGCTCGTTCATGCCGGGGAGTTCATACCCGGCGACGGCGAAATAATCGAAGGCGTCGCCTCCGTAGACGAATCCGCCATCACCGGCGAGAGCGCTCCGGTCATTCGCGAATCAGGCGGCGACCGTTCGGCGGTCACCGGCGGCACGCGAGTAATCTCCGACTGGATCAAGGTGCGAATCACTTCGAACCCGGGCGAGACATTCCTCGATAGAATGATCGCGCTGGTCGAAGGGGCCGAGCGTCAGAAGACTCCAAACGAAATCGCGCTTAACATCCTGCTCGCGGGACTGACGATCATTTTCCTGCTCGCGGTGGTAACGCTGCTGCCGTACGCGATCTATAGCGTGAGTGCTTCGGATCCCGCGGCCGGGTTCGCTCCGTCTTCACCTCCGACGGTCACTGTTCTTGTAGCTTTGCTTGTTTGTCTGATCCCGACAACGATCGGCGGCCTGCTGTCGGCCATCGGCATCGCGGGTATGGACCGGTTGATTCAACACAACGTGCTGGCTATGTCCGGCCGCGCGGTCGAAGCCGCCGGCGACGTTAACACTCTGCTTCTTGATAAGACTGGCACGATCACATTGGGCAATCGGCAAGCGGTCGAGTTCATCGCGATGCATGGGGTTTCCGACAGAGAGCTTGCGGACGCCGCGCAGCTCTCGAGCCTGTCGGATGAAACCCCCGAGGGCCGCTCGATAGTGGTGCTCGCCAAGAGTAAGTACAATCTCAGAGGCCGCGAGTTAGCGACACACGAGGCCCGGTTCATTCCGTTCACCGCGCAAACCCGAATGTCCGGCGTCGATCTGGATGGCCGCTCGATTCGAAAAGGCGCGGTCGATGCTGTCGCGCAATTCATAAACACGCAGGGCGGCGTGGCGCCCCCTGAAATGAACGAGACCGTCGAGCGGATTGCCCGTTCGGGCGGAACACCTCTGGCCGTCGCGGATCACGATCGCGCGCTGGGAATCATCCATCTCGAGGACATCGTCAAGGGCGGAATGAAAGAGCGCTTCGATCAACTGAGGCGAATGGGGATCAAGACGGTGATGATCACCGGAGACAATCCGCTGACCGCCGCGGCTATCGCTCGCGAGGCCGGCGTCGATGATTTTCTCGCCGAGGCTAAACCCGAAGACAAGATGGCGTTGATAAAACGTGAACAGCACGAGGGAAAGCTCGTGGCGATGACCGGCGATGGGACAAACGACGCTCCCGCGCTCGCCCAGGCAGACGTCGGCGTAGCGATGAACAGCGGAACGATGGCCGCTAAAGAAGCCGGCAACATGGTCGATTTGGATTCAAACCCGACCAAGCTCATAGAGATCGTCGAGATCGGCAAACAACTGCTGATGACTCGCGGAGCGCTGACCACGTTCTCGATCGCCAACGACGTAGCAAAGTACTTCGCGATCATCCCCGCGATGTTTTCCACGCTGTATGCGCTCACGGGGTCGAAAAGCGGACCGCTTGCAGCACTGAACGTGATGCGGCTCGAGACGCCGCAATCGGCGATCTTGTCGGCGGTGATATTCAATGCGCTGATCATCGTCGCTTTGATCCCGCTTGCGCTGCGCGGAATCAAGTACCGCCCGATGGGGGCGGCGGCGGTGCTGCGGCGAAACCTATGGATCTACGGTTTCGGTGGAATCATCATCCCGTTCGTCGGGATCAAGATCATTGACGTGATCGTTCACGTGCTGGGGCTGGCGTGATGTTTCTTTGCATCTTTGCGATCTTTGAATCTTTGCGATCTTTGCGGTCCTTTGCGAGCTTTGCGATGAAATAAGTTTTGGGGATGTCAATTACTTCTTTCAGCGCAAAGCTCGCAAAGGACCGCAAAGCCCGCAAAGGTTTTTCTCGGAATAGAGACTTATGAACATACTCAAACAAATCTATCCGGCGATCGCGATAACCGTAGTGCTCACGGTACTGCTGGGAATCGTCTACCCATTGGTTGTCACCGGGCTCGCACAAGTAATGTTTCCCGCAAAGGCGGCAGGCAGCCTTATCGAAAAAGACGGCAAGGTCATCGGATCGAGCTTGATCGGCCAACCGTTCACCGGGCCGGGCTATTTTCATTCGCGGCCTTCTGCAGCCGGAACGGGCTACGACGCAACCGCTTCAGGCGGGACGAATCTCGGGCCGACCAGCCAGAAGCTGATGGACAACATCAAAACCGCCGCGGCCGCATTGCAGGACGAGAATCCAGGCACGCCGATACCGATCGACCTGGTCACGGCTTCAGCATCCGGCCTCGATCCGCATATCACGCCGGCAGCGGCTGAGTTTCAAGTCCCGCGTATAGCCAAGGAGCGGGGATTGACGGCGGACGAGGTCCGCAAGATGGTGAGCAAGCATACCGAAGGAAGACAGTTCGGATTGCTTGGTGAACCTCGCGTCAACGTGCTCGAGTTGAACCTCGATCTCGACGCCACTCGACCGATGTCAAAGGGAGAGTCCCGGTGATCAAGAACTCGAGTCCGTAAGAACCTCTGACGGAGTAATGAGCATGGGCTTCTTTAGCCTTTTGCAATACGCGCTATTCCTACTAATCGTAACCGTCCTGGTAAAACCTGTTGGCGGCTACCTCTCTCTCGTCTTTAGTGGCGAGAGGACCCTGCTTGATCCTGCCCTGCGTCCCCTGGAACGCTTGATCTACAAGCTGGCCCGCGTTGATCCCGACGAGGAGATGGATTGGAAGCGTTATGCCGTCTCGTTCGTCTGTTCGGGGCTGGCTGGAACACTTCTGCTTTACGCGATTCTTCGGCTCCAATACGTGTTGCCGTGGTTTTTTGCTGAGTATCACACCACACCGCTGACGGCAGATCTGGTAATGAACACTGCGGTCAGTTTTTCGACTACAACGATTTGGCAGGCCTATGCCGGCGAAAGCACGATGAGCTATTTCAGCCAGATGGTTGGGCTGACGGCTCAAGGATTCTTAGCGGGCGCGGCAGGACTGGCGGTCGGCATGGCTTTTATTCGCGGACTTGCGCGTGACAATTCGAAGGGGCTTGGCAACTTTTGGGTTGATCTGGTGCGTGCGTCTTTGTGGGTGTTGTTACCGGTATCGATAGTCGGAAGTTTGTTGCTTATCTGGCAAGGCGTGCCGATGAACTTCAACCGCTATGTTAACGCGGTTACTCTCGAGGGAGGCAGTCAAGTAATCGCGCAGGGCCCGGTAGCCGGGCTCGAATTGATTAAGAATCTCGGAACCAACGGCGGCGGCTTTTTCAACGCGAACGGCGCACATCCATACGCGAATCCCACTCCGCTAACCAACAGCCTGGGAATGCTCGCGATTGTCGTCTTGCCCGCGGCGCTGACCAACACATTCGGACGGATGATCGGGCGTCCCCGACAGGGCTGGCTGCTTTTCTGGGTGATGGCCTTTCTCTTTACGGTGGGCTTGTTGTTCAACGGTTGGGCAGAACAGCGCGGGAACCCGCGGATAGCAGGCGAGCCGAACGTGACCATGCAATCGGACAGGGCGCAGGCCGGCGGAAACATGGAAGGCAAGGAAGTTCGCTTCGGTATCAGCCAATCGGTGCTTACCGCGGTCACGACATCCAACACTTCGACCGGTTCTTACAATTCAATGCACGATAGCTACACGCCGGCAGGGGGAATGGTTCCGCTTGTCAACATGCTTCTTGGTGAAATCATATTCGGCGGGCTCGGAGGCGGTATCTACAGCATGATAATGATTGCGCTGGTTGGGCTGTTCCTCGCGGGCATAATGATAGGCCGCTCGCCCGAATATCTGGGTAAGCTGATCGGCGCCTCCGAGATAAAACTCATCACGCTCTATACGCTTGCCGGGCCTGTGATCCTGATGGTGCTCACCGCGGTAGCTGTCGTTACAGAGCCCGGACTGGCTGGTTTGACAGTCAACGGAGGTCCGCACGGCTTCACTGAAATCTTCTATGCATACGCGTCATCGTTCTGTAACAACGGACAGAGTTTTGCCGGCCTGAGTGCAAACGCTGCGTTCTATAACGTGACTACCGCGATAGCGATGATGATTGGGCGCTTCGGACTTGCGATCCCGGCGCTTGCGCTGGCGGGTCTGTTCGCTGCGCAGCGCCGGCGGCCGATGACTCTTGGGACGTTGCCGACCGACACGTTTTCATTTGGCGTACTGCTGGTTGGGACGGCAGTCATCGTTGGAGGGCTGAGTTATTTTGCTGCTCTCGCGCTCGGCCCAATTGTCGAGCACTTGATGATGAACGGCTGAGGAATGAAATGAACGGTCTGAGAAGAAAACTCGCGCTCAGCTATTCGCTGCTCATAGTAATCATCCTCGCAGTGAGCGGGTGGGCAATTTACCATCTCGTTCACCTGGGCCGCTCGGTTGACGTGATTCTCGTCAACAATTACAAGAGCATTCTCGCCGCCGAAAACATGAAGGAAGCGTTGGAACGGATTGACTCGTCGGCGATGTTTTTCGTGGCGTCGCATTCCGACAAAGCCCGACAGCAGTTCTCCGATAATGCAAAGAGATTTAACGACGAGTTCCGGGTCGCCGCCGACAATATCACCGAGCCGGGTGAGGATCAGATCGTCGCGGATGTTGATAGACGTTATGCCGATTACAAGCAACGCATCGAGCAGTTTCTCAATACGCCCAAAGACGTTTCGGCAACGGAACAGTCAAATATTTATTTCGCGCGGCTCGAGCCCGCCTTTCTTGCGCTCAAGGCGAGACTCGATGATCTACTGCGTTTGAACCAGCAAGCCATGGTTGCCGCCAGCGTTCGAGCGCAAGCCCAGTCCCTAAGAGCAGAAATCTCAACCGGTATCGTCGCGGCCCTGGGTCTGGTGCTGGCGCTCGGGTTCGCCTGGAGATTTACTGCTTATGTGGTCGATCCCATTTCCCTCCTGGCCGAGA